>DATGXP010000297.1:0-8136 GCA_035298845.1 Chitinophagales bacterium | reverse complement strand
TAACAGTCTTAATAGAAAATTAAACACTTTTTAGTGTTAGGCGGAAGCTCACAATTGTGGCTTCCGTTTTTTTGTTTTTATAGGGTTAATGTGTTTTATTGGCAGTATGAGTTATCTGCTGGATTTTGTACAGTCGCTGGATGAAAGTGAATTGATTACCCTAAAGGCCCTGGTGCTAACCGGTAAAGAAAAGGCTATACGCGATGCTTATGCATTACACCAGCAGGACAAGAAATTCAGCGAAGCTGCGCTGCCTGCTAAGCTGGAGTTGAGCCAATCTCACTTTGATAAGATAAACTCGGTACTGCTGGATAAAACTATTACCCATTTTTATGGAGATGATTATAAGCTGGCGCTGCAAACGTTACGTTTAAAGGGGTTGAGCGACCTGATGCTGCACGAACTTAAAATTACAGAGCGCCGTATTTTAAAGCAAAAGGCGAAAGGATTGGATGCAAAATTTTACCGCGTGGCATTTGATACTATGTGCCGTATGTTTCATCCTCATTACAACCCTGTACTAACGCAGTTGTACGGTAAAAAGTATTTGCAATCGCTGGGTAAAGCATGCACTATAGCCGATGAAGCTTACATTGAATTGATAAGGTTGCAGGCCGATATGATAGCGCAAAGTGTAGCCGGTAATGAAGAAGGTTACAGGGGCGAAGCGAAGAGGAGGGTTGATGCCTGGAAGAAAAAAATTGAGAAAGCACGTAACCCGGTGGCCAGCTTTTTCTATTATTATGCCTATTCGCAATACATAAAATATTACGGAACCGAGGTAGCTTTATTTATAGATGCGCTGGAACAGGCATTGGAAGAATTGAAGGCATGCCCCGAAGAGATAGAAATACAATTTGGCAGCCGCATATTATGTGAACTGGGCTTTGGATATACTGAAGGCGCTGACTTTGAAAAATCTTTTGCCTGCTACCACAAGGCATTTACGCAAGCGGCGGCTACCCCTAAGTTAAATCATTACCACACGCTGCACTATATGCTGGCGGCGCTTCTTACCAACCAAATACCTATTGCCAAGAAGATAGGAAATGAGCGATTGAAGCCATTTTTAACCGAGGGCGTTAACCGGTCGGTAAGATTTGATATTGTATCAAACTTATTTGTATTATGCCTTCATTTAAAAGATTATGTCGAAGCCTTTGAATATTTGAAAGAACTAAGAGCCTATAAGAAGAATGAAATGACCCGCTTAGGGCAGGTGTTTTTAAGGCTTTACGAAACGCTTTATTTTTATGTGACGCGGCAATACGATATAGCGGCCTCATTTGCGGGCAAGAACCTGAAGTTTTTGAACCGGCCAGAAAACCGTAGCGAACAAACGGTATATTTTTTAGATATAATCGATTGCATCGATAAGCTTATTAAGCTAAAGCAGCGCCGGTTGCAATCACCTAAAAAACTGCAGGAGAAAATAGCCGGATTGAAACCGGGGTTGTATGATGTTTATAATAGGTTGTTGTAGGAAGGTAAACCTGCCTGTGCCGTTAGCTAAAGCATACGACAATTTGATAAGCGGAATTCTTCTCTGTTTAATACGGGCTAAAGCCCGTAAATACAAATACTTAATGCGCTGGTGATGGCCCTTCGCTATGTACCTTTACCTTTTTGGCATTGTCTATAGCGCGTTGCTTTACGGCATTTACATCGCTGCCCACTTCATCGTAAGCAAGGGTAACAGCCATGCGGCGGTAAGGGCGTGTGGTTGGTTTACCAAAGATGCGTATATCAGTTTTAGGTTCGCTGATGGCTTCTTCTACACCAGTAAAGGTCGGGTTGATGCCTTCTTTATCGGCCAGTACCACAGCGCTTGCACCTACCTTTAACAATTCGATAGATGGAATAGGCAGGCTCAATACAGCGCGGGCGTGCAATTCAAATTCACTCAGGTTTTGTGTGCCGGCCAGTGTAACCATACCGGTATCGTGCGGACGAGGCGAAAGCTCGCTGAAGTAAACGCCGTCTTCGGCTAAAAAGAACTCCACGCCCCATAGGCCTGCACCGGTTAGCGCTTTGGTAACCTTACCGGCTATATCCTGCGCCTCTTGCAGTAGCGCGGGGCTAATGGCACAAGGCTGCCAGCTTTCCTGGTAGTCGCCACGCTCTTGCCGGTGGCCTATTGGCGGACAGAACAGAGTAGGCCCGTTTTTTTGAGTAACGGTTAGCAACGTTATTTCGGTATCGAATTTTACAAAAGCCTCTACTATCACTTCGGCCAGGTCGCCGCGCTTACCACTTTGCGAGTAGTTCCAGGCTTTTTCAATATCTGCTTCGGTTTTAATAGTACTTTGCCCTTTGCCGCTGCTGCTCATTAGCGGTTTTACTACGCAGGGTATACCTACTTCTTTTACTGCGCTCTGTAAATCTTCCAGTGTGGTAGCGTACCGGTAGTTGGCGGTTTTAAGGCCAAGCTCTTTAGCCGCTAAATCGCGGATAGCTTTACGGTTCATTGTAAAGTTGGCGGCACGGGCGCTTGGTACTACCTGCACGCCCTGCTTTTCGTAATCGTAAAAGCGCTCGGTGCGTATGGCTTCTATTTCGGGCACTATAATATCCGGCCGGTGTTTGGCTACAATAGCATCCAGCGCAGCGCCATCCAGCATGTTTATTACCTCGCGCTCATCGGCCACCTGCTGTGCCGGTGCATCGTTGTAGCTGTCTACAGCAATTACATATTGGCCTAAGCGCTTGGCGGCTATTACAAACTCTTTACCCAGTTCTCCGCTGCCCAGCAGCATAATTTTTTTTGTCATTTATAGTGATGTTTTAACGGTATTCAGTGATGGCCGTAGCTGCTGAAAAATGATTTTTTATTTTTTATCCCCTAATTGTAAAATTACTTAGGTTTGTTGTGCAAAATAATAACAGCAATGCAAGACGACAAAAATTTGTTTACAGAGAAGGTTCCTGCCGGCAAAAGAACGTATTTTATGGATGTGATGGAGAACCACAAAGGCCACCGTTATATTAAGTTTACCGAAAGCCGCGCAAATGATGGTGAGTTTATCCGCCACACAGTGCGTATATTTCAGGAAGATTTTGATAAAATTTTCGACGCGTTTGAAAAGATGAAGGGTTTTATACAAACCACTACACCGCCCGAGGCTAAAGAAGAAGAAACTAATTTTTAGCTGTAACCCAGCTTGGTACGGTAATACGGATATTATTCATTTTGCCTTTTAAACTGATATCCTTTTTGCCATCTGCCGGTGCTCCCCAGCTACGCAGTTTGCAGGCAAATTCGGCAGAAATGCTGAAATGCTTTTTATCGCTCTCCCACACAAAACCGGTAACATTTATTTTGCTCTGCTCTTTAATGTTGTAATAGTTAGCCGATTCGTATTGCATGGCAATGGCATGAAACGAAGGCTCGCCTGTTTTATCGGCTTCGTAATTTATTTCAATAACTATGTTTTCGTTGAACAGGCGCCCCTCGGTAGCATTGTAAGTAGGGCCGTTGAATGTGGTGCTTATTAGTGTGCGGGTGGGTGTGCGCCCATCCATTGAACCGGTTTTGCTCATTACTATGCCACGAAAAAGCTGGTCGGGCTTAAGCTGAAAGGGTTTGCCATCCAGCGTGGCCGAAAATGAAGCAGCCTCATCGGGCCTGAAAGAAGTGAGGCACGCTAAAGCAAAAATAAGTGTTACGGTGGTAAATAACTGTTTCATAACGGGCGCCAATGTAGTAAAATGCCTCTTATTTTGGTAATATGTAATACTTGTATGAAACAAGGCAGGCTACACTTTCCAGGTAATAGTATCGGCGTTGGCCTCATCGAATAAATGCGGGTAGTGTATGCGTAGCTCCTGCACAAACAGGTCGAATGGGAAGTCATCGAACTGGCCGTACTCGTGCAGGTAGTTCATGTATTTTTCGCCACCGTTGTATTCGGCAAATATAGAGTCGTGCTCTCCGTCGAAATCGAGTGGTTGGGTGTTAAATTTTTCGCACAAGCTTTTATTAAAGGCCGGCGTGCATTTAACCCATTTGTTATCCAGCCAAAACTCGTTGTAGCCGTGAAAAACAAACTTATCGGTTCGCAGCATCTCAACAAATTTGCGGGTAGAAAGGTGGTTTTGCACTATAGAAAACCCCAGGCGCGATGGTATACCGTGCACACGGCCGGCGGCGCACAGCAACAACGATTTTTCGATGCAATAACCCGAGCCACGTTCAAGGGTTAGCGATGCTGAAATTGCTTTGGGGTCGAGGATAAGGTTATAGGGATTGTAAAGTATTTCATCGCGCACGGCCAGGTAAAGGTCTACAACCTTTTGCTGGTTGGTTTTGTCGGCAGATGTTTTAGTGTGGGCGTAGTCAATTACCTTTTGGTTGTCACTATCAATAAAGGCCGTGGGGCGAAGGTAGATGTCGAAGTTAGTACTCACTGTATGCTCGTTGTTTTAACCCCTAAAGGGTTCAAAACCCTTTAGGGGTTTTCTATAAACTTAATGTAAATTATTGCTGTGGTTTATTGCACATAGGTTTTTCGCCATGGCCGGGGCCGGCGCAGCAAGGCTTACCATCGGCCTTGCACTTTTCCATACATTCTTCTTTGCTCACAATGCAGCGGCCGCGCTCTTTACGCATAGCTTCGCAGGCTTCTTTGCCCATCATTTTTTCGCAAACGGCCTGGTCCATTACCACGCTATCGCCTTCCATAGTGCAGCCTGCCATAGATGTGGTAGTTGAGCAGTGCCCTCCGCCTTCTTTGTTTATTATTACCTGTTTCTCCATGTGGCATTCCGGCTTATTACGCCCGCATTTTTCCCCATGGCAAGGGCTTGTAAAGGCCCGGAAACCGGCAAAGCCGATAGCCACCAGCGATAAAACTATCACCAGCCAGGCCAGGGTTTCGAAAACACCACCTAAAAAATCGCGCTTTACTTTAATAAGCAGGAAAACGCCGGCTGCCAATGCAAGAATTAATAAGGGTACTGCTATCATGTTTTTATTTTTACAGTGCTAATATAATCGGGTTTTTGGCAATACAGTTTTGCGATTACATTCGCCCCGTTTAAACTAACATCCCTTACCAATAATTAACTATGATTAACCTGGAAGAAGAAAAATCGAAGTTCCGTTTTAAAATGAAACTGGATATACGCTGGAGCGATATGGACGAGATGCGCCATGTAAATAACGCCGTATACCTAACCTACTTTGAGCAGGCGCGCGTTTACTATTTTCACGAAGCCTGTGAGTGGAACTGGAAGGAGATTGGCGCGATTTTGGCAAACGCACATGTAGATTATTTAAGGCCGGTGGTGTTTCCAAATCCAACATATGTATATGTGCGTACCAGCAAACTGGGCAATAAAAGTTTTGAGGTGCACTATCTTATTACCAGTTTTGTAAATGGAGTAGAGGAGTTGACTACTACGGGGTATTCTACCATGTTGATGTTTGATTACAAAACCAATAAGAGTGTGGCTATGCCCGATCACCTGCGCAGCCGTATTGTTGCGTATGAACCGGTATTGAACAATAATCAGTAATATAAACGTTAGTAATTGCGATATATATGTTGTTACGAATTAACCCGGATAATATTGACGACCGCCTGATATGGCAGGTAGTAAACTGCCTGCGAAAAGGGGGCGTAATCATTTATCCTACCGATACGGTGTATACACTTGGCTGCGACCTTACGCACCGCGAGGCGTACGAAAAGGTTTGTAAGATAAAGGACATAAAGCCGAATAAGGCCAACTTCTCGATAGTGTGCTATGACCTGAGCCACATTACCGATTTTACTATGAGCGTGCCTACGCCGGTATATAAGATGATGAAGCGGAGTTTGCCCGGGCCTTATACCTACATATTAAACGGCAACAACAACCTGTCGAAAATTTACGGCTACAATAAAAAGACGGTAGGTATACGGGTGCCCAATAACACAATAGCGCGTGCTATTGTAGATGAACTGGGAGCACCTATACTTTCAGCATCTATTAAGAATGAAGATACTGTGCTGGAATACATTGCCAGCCCCGATGAACTGTACGAGATATACGAAAACATAGTAGATATAGTAATAGATGGCGGCCCGGGAGGGCTTATAGCATCTACAGTGGTAGACTATACCGGTGCTGAGCCTCTATTGGTACGCGAGGGAGCGGGGGAGTTTCCGATATAAAACCTTAATCTTTCTTAAAAGAAATTTATTGGAGTAGTGTTATACTATCATTGCCATAGCAGATGGCTATTGAATAAACGCTGCATAATTTTAAAATCAAAATCATACTATGAAAAACAACTTCATTCTACTATCCGCCTTAGCCTTGTTAAGTTTTACAGCTAAAAACATAACCTATAAAGTTGACACTAAGGCCAGTGTGGTAGAATGGCTGGGTAAAAAGACAACCGGACAACATACGGGTACTATTGCCCTGCAAAGTGGCACGCTGAATTTTGACCGTACTGCACCAGTAAATGGTGAGTTTGTGTTGGATATGAAATCGATAATTGTAACCGATATTAAGGATGCTGAAAAGAACCATGATTTTGCGGACCACTTGAAAAATGATGATTTCTTTTCGGTAGATAAATTTCCAACCTCGGTTATAAAGGTGAAGAAGTTTGAGGAGGTTAAAACTGCGGATGCTAATTACGAAGCAACTGCCGACCTTACCATTAAGGGGGTTACTAATCAAATTGAGTTTCCTTGTAAGATTGATGTAGTCGGCGATAAGGTAAATGCAGCCGCTAACATTACTATAGACCGTACTAAGTGGAATATTACTTACAAATCGAAAAGTATATTGGGCGGCATGGCTGATAAATTTATATACGACGATATACAGTTTACGGTGAAGCTGGCGTTGAAGAAGTAGGTTGTTTTGTAAAGCTGAATGCTTTCAATATCTTCGGTTTTAGCCTACATATTTGAAAAAGCTATTCCTCATATTAGTTGCCTTTTTCACGCTTCAGCACTTACATGCTCAGAGCACTTTTAGTGCAATAATTAAATCGGACGATGAAGAACACGAGGTGCTATATGGCGCTATTGCGCGTGTGGCAGATACATCTCTTGTTGGATTGTCAGACAGCAACGGTGTTGTGGTAATTGAAAATATACCCAGCGGTGAAAAAACGATAGAAATAAGCTATACCGGTTATTTTAAAAAGAGGTTGAAGATTAAGTTTCCGCAACCGGCTAATACTTTACCCATAGAAATAAAATTGCAATCGCAGGCAGAGGAGATGGAGGAAGTGATAGTAACCACTACACGTAACTACCAAACCCCCGAATACCTGCCTACCCGCGTAGAGGTGGTTACGGAGGAAGAAGTAGAAGAACGCTCGCACGATAAGCCCTCGGATGTATCGCATGTAATACGCGAGCAGCCCGGTGTGCAGGTTCAGCGCACCTCGGCCACGGCGGGTACCATGAACATACGTTTGCAGGGTTTAAAAGGTAAGTATGTGCAGATATTGAAAGATGGTTTTCCGTTGTTTGGCGGCTTCAGTAATGTAATAGGTATAACCCAGATACCGCCGCTGGATTTAAAGCAGGTAGAGATTATCAAAGGGCCGTCATCTACTTTATATGGTGGAGATGCTATAGCTGGTGTGATAAACCTGGTAAGCAAAACACCGAGTGAGCAACCGGTGTACGATATTATGTTTAACGGCGAAACCGCTAACGCTTATGATGCGGGTTTGTATGCCGCCCAAAAGATTAAGTGGTTTTCGTTTTCGCTGATGGGGGCTTACCGGTACCAGTTTGCCAAAGACTGGGATGGTGACCATTTTACAGAGACGCCCAAACAACAGCGGTATAATATATCGCCGCAGTTGTTTTTTGATGTAAGCAAACACGCTAAGCTGAACATAGGTGGTAATTACACGCACGAAGACAGGCTGGGCGGTGCTATGGAATATATAAAAGGCAAAGCAGATACTGTTTACAACTACTACGAGAAGAATTTATCTAACCACGTATCGTCTAACTTTAAGTTTGAGTATGACTTTGAAAAGTACGGAAGGGTTACTGTGAAAAATGCCTTCAACTATTTTAAACGCGATTTGAAGATACCTTACTACTATTTCAGGGGCAACCAAATGGCATCTGCTACAGAGCTTAATTACCACTTGGTGCATAAGAAACACGA
>DATGXP010000296.1:0-3213 GCA_035298845.1 Chitinophagales bacterium | reverse complement strand
ATCATAAATACATCGCGTTTAAGTATAGTGTATAGCGGGCCGTTAGGGTTATCTGTTCTTTTGTATTTAATGTCGGTAAGACCTACCTCCTGCACTTTGGCGTTTATCTCGTCGCCGGTGCGCAGTATAATGTTATCCTGCGCAACGATTACATTGGCAAAAGCCATTGCAGCAAACAATAATGTGATTATCTTTTTCATAGCGTGGTTTTGTATGGTAAAGTTCGGAAAAAACCTTAAACGCAAATGCTAAAAAAATATTGCCACAAAGACATTGGAGGGGCGAAGACGATAATAGCCTTCCCCCCTTTGATGACCTTAGGAGCCACGCTATTGTGGCTACAAAATCAATAGTGAATAATCTTTACCGTTTTCTGGCGGTTATCGGTGGTGGTTAATTGCAGGCAATATGCTCCGGCAGCAATGTTTTCGAGATTGAGTTGTATGTTTTTATCGTAGAAGTTTTGTTGTAATACGGTTTTGCCGCACAGGTCGGTTAAAGTTACCCCGTCAATATATGTTTCGGCGTTAATCATCAGGGTGTTTCCTGCAGGGTTGGGGTAAACAGCAGTAGCAAAACTTACAGGTTCAGCAATAGATGTGATGGTTGGATTTTTTGTGATAGATACACGCTTTATCGAATCGGCATCGTAGCGCTGGCCCTGATATATGTAAAACTGTACTACACTAGCGTACTCCAGCAATACATTGGGTGTGTTGGGCTGATACCAGCGGTAGTACTTTCCTTCGTAAAACAAAGAATCTTGCGGGCTGTTTTCATCGTATTCGCGGTACACTTCGCGCGTGTAAATGCGCAGCACATTGCTGTAGGTGCCGGTAGGCAATACCAAAGTGCCATAAGCATCAGCTTTTACCGCAACATTGCCATAGAACACAGGGTACTCATCGTAAAAAGTATCGGTAAACTGGTTACTGTAAGTAAACGGAAACGTTAGTTGTTTTTGCGGGTCCTGATAAATTTTAAAGTCGGAAAAACTTCTGGTACCGTAATATTCGTACTTACTGTTATCAATATACGTATAAGCATAAGCCGGGCCCAGGCCTGTCCAACCACCCACTGCACGGTTCACCACACTTGGATACTCTGAATAATAGTAAGTGGTATCGGCCGGAACCGTGTACTGCACACTTGCGCCCAGCGAGGTATCGAGTGTGGCAAAATTCCAGGTTACGTTGGCGCCAGCTGCACCGGGATTGAAGTTGTTGGTAGCCGCTACGCCCGATTTGAGATATGTGGTAACAGCACCCACCGGTGCTATTACATTGCTGTTAATTACCGGTTGGGCAAATATGCCTGCTACCGAACATACAAAGGCTAAAAGGAAAAAGTGTTTCATTATGCAGGGGTTTTTGTTCGGCATGAATATAAGTAAAACATAACGTGAAGCAAACAACTTTTTACCAATGATTGGAAGTTGCTCTGACAAAAAATCTGATTAAACGGCGCCCAATCCCCCACCTAAATCCTACCACAAGGGGAGGACTTGAACAGCCAAAAACAAAACAGCCGCCTTGTTTTTAAACGAGGCGGCTGTTTGCACAATTTAGTTTATAGTGTTACGATTTAATAATGCTGACACCTACTTCGCGCAGTGCCTTTTCGTCTACCGGTGTAGGCGCGTCCATCATAAGGTCGCGGCCGCCACTGGTTTTAGGGTAGGCAATTACATCGCGGATGGTATCGCCACCGGTCATTAGCATTACTATCCGATCTAAACCGAAAGCACAACCACCGTGAGGCGGTGCCCCGTATTTAAATGCATTGAGCATAAATCCGAATTTCTTATCGCGGTCTTCGGGTGTAAGGCCCAGGTTATTGAACACACGCTCCTGAATATCTTTCTGGTGAATACGGATACTGCCCGAGAGGATTTCGTTGCCGTTCATTACCATGTCGTAGGTTTGTGCACGTACACGGGTAGGGTCGGTATCGAAGTATTGTAAATCCTCTGGATGCGGTGAGCAGAACGGGTGGTGGGCAAATGTTATTTCGCCGCTATCTTCATCTTTTTCGAACAATGGAAAATCAACAATCCACAGCACGCTCCATGCCTTAGGGTCTATCCAGTTGTTCTTTTTGCCCAACTCTAAACGCAGGTCGCCCAGCGATTTGCGCACTTTAGAGGTTTTATCGGCAGCCAGTAACAGCAAGTCACCTTTCTCTGCATTGAACGCCTTACCAATTTCTCGTAGCTGTTCTTCGTTAAAGAATTTATCAATAGAAGATTTTACGGTACCGTCTTCATTAAACTTAATGTTTACCAAACCACTTAAACCGCGGTGGCTGGCTTTTACAAACTCGGTGAGTTCGTCGGTTTGTTTGCGTGAATAAGTTGCACAGCCTTTAGCATTAAGGCCGGCTACTATACCGCCGCTGGTAATGGCATTGTTAAACACGGCAAAATCATTCTTTGGCAAGGCCTCGTTCAGTTCTACAATTTTGCAATCGAAACGCAGGTCCGGTTTGTCGCTGCCATAATATTTAAGGGCATCATCGTAGCTAAGGCGGGGCAGCTCGGGTAAATCGTAGCTGAGCACCTTTTTAAATACATGCTGTATCAGGCCACCAAAGGTTTCGAATATATCTTCCTGGTGTACAAAACTCATTTCGCAATCCACCTGCGTAAACTCCGGTTGGCGGTCGCCACGGAAATCCTCATCGCGGAAACAACGCACAATCTGGTAGTAGCGGTCCATGCCGGCCACCATTAATAGCTGTTTTAATATCTGCGGCGATTGTGGCAGGGCATAAAAACTGCCGTGCTGCAGGCGAGAAGGCACTAAAAAGTCGCGCGCTCCTTCGGGCGTAGACTTGATAAGGTTAGGTGTTTCTATTTCTACAAACGCCTTATCATCCAGGTATTCGCGCACTGCTTTGTTAATCTGCGCACGCATAATAAGCGTGTCGCGCATTTTGGGGCGACGTATATCCAGGTAGCGGTATTTAAGGCGCAGTTCCTCGTTACCATCGGTATCGTTTTCGATGATGAAAGGCGGTGTTTCGCTCTCGCTAAGCACAATAAGTTCTTTTACTGTAATTTCGATTTCGCCGGTAGGCATGTTCAGGTTTTTGCTGCTCCGCTCAGTTACAGTGCCTTTTACCTGTATTACAAACTCACGGCCCAGCTTATTGGCACGGTCGCACAAGGCAGCATCGCTATCGGCATTAAATACCAGTTGAGTAATGCCATAG
>DATGXP010000295.1:0-4138 GCA_035298845.1 Chitinophagales bacterium | reverse complement strand
GTTACCGATGGAGTAGCGTTTACCCCAAATGCAACCGATACTTATACAGTAACAGGAACTTCTAACGGCTGTTCGGCTACTGCAACAGTAACTGTGACAGTTAATGCAGCCCCTACAGTTACAGCCAATGCATCTGCTTCTTCAGTGTGCGCAGGCGGCCAGGTTACCTTAACAGGTGGCGGTGCTACAACATATGCATGGAGCGGCGGTGTTACCGATGGAGTAGCTTTTGCGCCAAATGCAACCGATACTTATACAGTAACCGGAACATCTAACGGCTGTTCGGCCGCTGCTACAGTTACCGTAACAGTTAACGCAGCACCTACCGTAACTGCAACAGCATCTGCCTCTACAATATGTGCAGGTAGCCAGGTTACCTTAACAGGTGGTGGCGCTACTACTTATGCATGGAGCGGCGGTGTTACCGATGGAGTAGCGTTTACCCCAAATGCAACCGATACTTATACAGTAACCGGAACTTCTAATGGATGTTCAGCTACAGCTACAGTAACCGTTACAGTTAACAGTGCACCAACAGTAACGCTTAACTTACCTACAGATACTGCCGAATTAAATGGCGGAACAATTACACTTTCCGGCGGTTCACCTGCTGGTGGTACTTACTCAGGAGTAGGCGTAACAGGTACTACATTTAACCCAACAGTGAATGGATTAGGTACAGTAACCATTACCTACACGGCTTCAGATAACGGCTGTTCTGCTTCGGCTACCGGAACTATAGAGGTAGTAAACACTGTAGGTATTACTTCTGTATCTGCTCTTAGCGGTGTTCAGATTTTCCCTAACCCTACACAAGGCCAGTTTGTTATCAGCCTGGTAGCCCCTGCCGATAAAGCAGTAAATGTTGAAATTACAGATGCAACCGGTAAATTGGTTAATGCCTTTGTAATGACCAGACAGATACAGGACGTTAACATAGATACTTATGCAGCAGGCGTTTACTTTGTACGCCTTGCAAGTGGCGATAGCCGCAGCACACATCGTATAGTTAAGCAGTAATTAAAACGGCTTAAACTGTATTTTAAAATGCCACTCCGAAAGGGGTGGCATTTTTTGTTTATAGAAGGTAGGTGACAAGAATGCTTAAAACCGGTAAGACCTATACATCCGCATGAACGAATTGCATTTTTGACAATGGTGTCTTCAGGTGGTATTCGCAAACCTGGATTTAGCTGCTGCTACTTATGCTATCTGATTTATACATCATTAAGTTAGCGGGTAGTAACAACTGTATGTACTGTTATTTAGGATATTCTTTTAATGACCGGTTTACACCTCATCCTTTTGAATGGCCTGCATTAGAATAAGCCCCCAGCCAGCTATAAAGAAAAAGCCGCCAATAGGTGTTACCGGTCCAAGAATAACAGCAGGAAAATGTGTTAAGTCGCGGGTGGCAAGCAGGTAAAGCGAGCCTGAGAAGCACAATATGCCCAGGATAAAGCAGATAGCTGCATTACGCACATAGGTAGAAGCCTCCTTTTTTAAGTACAGAGAGCACATAAACAAAGCGAGGGCATGGTAAATTTGGTATTGCACACCCTTCTCCCATATTACAATCAATTCGGGACTTACGAGGTTACGTAAGCCATGAGCACCAAATGCTCCCAATGCTACGGCACTTAAGCCGGCAATGGCGGCTGCTATTAAAAATCCCTTTTGCACAGAATATAGTTTATAAGTGAATGAATGGCGCGAAGTAAATGAAAATAGTTTTGCAGCAATTGGATACCCATGGAAAAGTTTAAAATGCCTCTTATTGTGGCCGGTGGATTGTTGCTGGCGGCTCTGCTTTACATCTTCGTAATTCGCGCGGTAAGCGTGTACGAAGCTATACCGGCCTCGGCAGTAGCAGTAATAGAAACCAGCAACTGGCAAAAGCTATCGGATAAGTTAAATTCAACAACATCGGGCAACGGGCTGAAGGGCACGTATGCTATGCAAAAGCTACAAACCGAATTGCAGCTGATGCAGCAACTGATGGGCAGCGATAAGGCGTTGAAGGACGCTGTAACCTCGGTTAACACGGTAGCCTCACTGCATTTAATCTCCGCCAATGATTTCGACTATTTGTTTACTACCGAGCTAAGTGGTATAAACGATAATACCATATTAAACCGCATACAGAGTTCGCCGAAGGTAAAAACAGTAAGCGTGCATGTGTTTAAAAACCAGAAGATAGTAGATGTAACCCTGCGCGATGGCGGGCAGCTTAGCTTTGCCAAGCGCAAGAATATACTGGCCTTTAGCTATACATCGTTTTTAACCGAGAATGCCATAACGGCCATACAAACAGGCGACAATCTGGATGGCGAAAAAAGCTTTAAGCCAGAGCGCAATGCCAGTGCTGATGTGCAGGTTTACTTTAATACGGAAAAAGCCGATGTGATTTTTCCGGTGGGTGTAAAATCAGGTAAACTGGGGCTGCTGACAGACGTAAAGAAGCAGGGCAAATGGGGAAGATTTGATATTAACCTGGGCAACGATAAACTGGAACTGGATGGCGACATTTGGGCCGATAATAAGGACATGCCCGAAGGTAAGAACATACTGGAGGGTAACCTTTTTGCCAAAATACCCGACCATGCCGCCTACGCCCATGTAAGCCGGGCCGATACCGCGGGCAGTGAAATGCTGAACCAATACTTTGGCGGATGGATGGGTGATGCCAAAGCATTCGTAATTCTTGAACCGCTGAACGAAAACTTTAGCGAGCAGAATGTATTTATACTGCAGGCCAGGAACGCCACGCGGGCATTGGCTGACTTAAAAAGCCTGATGGGTGCCAATGGCGCTGCACAGTTACCGGTAGATACTTTTGGGAGCTACATGATTTACAACTTAGAAGAAGGCACTGTAATAAACCAGGTATTTGGCAATAGCCTGGTTACCTTTACCAATACCTATTTTGTTGTATATAGCAATACTGTAATTTTTGCCAACAATGCCGATGTGCTAAAGCTATGGCTGGAGAAAGTTGACAAAGGCGAAACGCTGGATAAGGATAAGAACTTTACAGCCACCGGCTACACGCAGTTTGGGCAGAACTCATCTATACAGTATGTAAACATACAGCGCAGCGACCTGCTGCTGAGCGGTGTGCTGAAAGAGAACTCTACTATCAGCCCTTTTATTACCTCCTATAAAAATGCACTGATAGTATCTAACACTACCGAGGACAAGGTGTCGGTGCATGCGGTGTTTAATACGGGCGGCGAGGGCAAAACCCAAGCGGGTTTGCTGTGGAAGACCCAGCTAAAAAGCACCGCTACTTATACGCCCCAGGTATTAACCAACAGCAGCACCGGCGAACAGGAAATATTTGTGCAGGATACTGCCAACAACATTTACCTTCTAAACCAATCGGGTGAGGTATTGTTTAGCAAGAATATCGGTGAGCCGGTATTGGGCAAGGTATACCAGGTAGATTACTACAGCAATGGCAAGCAGCAGTACATTTTTAACTCGGCGCAACACGTATTTATAGTAGACAGGTTAGGCTATGATGTAGCCGCGTATCCGCTAAGGTTAAGTGCTACAGCAGCGGCCGGTTTAAGCATAGCTAATAAGCGCTACTACGTGCCCTGTACCAATGGCAGCATTTACGGCTACGAGGCCAATGGCAAGCCACTGAGCGGCTGGAGCCCGCGCAGTGGCGTAGGAGCAATAAGCCAACAACTGCAATGCTTTGCGGTGGGGCGAAACGATTATGTTTTGGCATTTAACACTGCAGGCCGTCTTATGTTGTTTGATACCAAAGGCGGCATGAAATGGAGTGTAGATGACCTGCCCATAAGCAACCAGGGCTTTAGTGTAGTAAAGGTGGGTGACGATGTAAAGTTACTGAACGCCGCCGGCAAACAGCTGATAGAGATAGGGCTGGATGGCAACGACAACATAAGGCCCCTTATAGATAGTGCGGATGCTTTCTGTGCCATAGCAGTGGCAGATACAGAATACACTTATTTCTACAGTACCGGTAGCCAGATACGGGGTTATACCAACGGTTATAAGTTTGTAGGTGCTGCAAATATTGCAGGAGCTACGCTAAGCAGCATAGAAATAGTGCAGTGGAACAACCAACCATATTTGGTGCTCTACGATAATGCAGCACATGTGC
>DATGXP010000294.1:0-3357 GCA_035298845.1 Chitinophagales bacterium | reverse complement strand
CTTCTTTACTAAGACCTGCCAGCTCAGCCAGTTCAGCATTGGTCAGCTTTATTTCGGCAGCAGGAAGTGTTTCGGCATAGCGGGTAGGCAGTATGGTTATTTTTGACACACCGGTCTTTAAAGCCCGCAGCGATGCCAGGTTCTCAGCCACATTGTTACCGATGGCGGATATGGCGCCTTTTCCTGCTATATATACTTTATGTTCCATAATCGGTTACACAGATAATACAAAATACAGATTACTCAGACTAATACAGAAAACAAAAATGATTACGAGTAAGTTCATCTGCGTAATCATTCAATTTATCAGCGTAATCTAAAAACTACTTTTTGTGGGCTGTGATGTAATCGGCAATAGATTTTACCGACTTAAACACCTGTGGGCCATCCTGCGGGTTTGCCAGTTTAATGCCGTATTTTTGTTGCAGCAGTACTATTAACTCCAAGGCATCAATTGAATCTAAGCCAAGGCCTTCTACAAACAAAGGCTGGTCGTCGCCAATATCTTCTGGTTTAAGGTGCTGCAGGTTTAGCTGCTCAATAATCTGTACTTTAAGGGTTGGTATCAGGTCGCTCATATCGGGTTGTCTTGTTAAAGTATTTTATTCTCAATTTCCTATGTCCAAATCTTTGCCAGGTTGCCGGCGTTGTGTTCATCGCCAGTGCCCGGCCCTACTAAACTAAAAAAAGCTTCAGCTTTTCCGGCATAATAATCGGCCCATGCCGAAACACAGGTTTTTAGCCCCTGGTTTGCCAAAAGCGAGTTTACGTAACCGGCCTGAAAATCTGCATCAAATATATCAAAAACGAAACACGCTGTTTCGCCCTTAACCTGATGGCGGATGCACAACTCACCTATTAACACATTGGGCAAAGTATATACAAAAAGTGAGGGGCTGGGTGCAGTGGCGATGCTTGCCTCATACCTTATATCCGTATCTAAACTGGAGTTGGCATTTTGTAAAATTATACCCTTTTCTTCTGGCTTAAAGCCTGCAAAACCGGGTTGGTTGCGCAGAAGCAATTCGGCAGCAATGAAACCTGTTTTGCACAGGTTATCCATTTTAAAAAACTTAGGGTAATTAAACTGAAAGTGCGTGTAGGCAGCTTGTAAAAATTCAGGGCCGCTAAGAGCCTCATTTTCAAACAGCAACTGCCCATTTTGCGTAATGCGGTTATTGCGCAGGGTAACGTACGATTGAATGGAAAAATGCTGTGCCATGTATAAAGCCGAAAAATAGAGGAGTTATTGGAAAAACAAAACCAGCAAGTACTCCAACTTCAGGTATAACCTTACCTATCGTGGTTACGCCCTAAAGTAAATGCCCTATATCCTGAGCTAATACTTTTACAACCTTAGTAAATAATGCAAAAAATGTAAACCTAAAAGCACTTAAATAACTCACTACCAATTATTTAAAGAAATAGGTGTCAACCCAAAAATTATATAGGTGTCAACCCTGTGCATTTTTTGACAATCCAATACATATAATAATTTATATATATTTATAACACACCCAAACACCGTTTTATTCTATCTGTATACCGTAGGTGCTTAATAACCCGGGGATTCCGGATAGACTAAATTTGGCGCCCTTAATCTTATTGGCGGATGGGTTAATAGTATAGTTATAAGCGGTGCGCAAATCGGCCTGTTCTAAAATAGTATGGTCGAAAACGGTAAGGGCCAGTTCGCAATTATCGAAGGCGGCACGGGTGAGGTCGGCCTCGGTAAAGTCGGCCTCCTGCAGGTTGCAGTTTTTAAATACAATAGCTTTTAGCTTCAGCTTATAAAAAGAAGAAAGGCTTAGGTTGCAGGCGGTGAAGGTAGCTGTAAACATATACTCGTTACAATCCTGAAATTGCAGGCCGAGCAGCTTACAATCTTTAAAGCTAACACCCCGCATGGCTGCACCGGTGAGTGGTACTGCACTGATATCGCATGCGGTAAATTCGCAGTCTTCGAAATTGCAGGCGGCCAAACTTACACCGGTAAATATGCAGTTTAAAAAACGGCAGTTTTCGTAAGCGGCTTTGTCGAAACCGGTTTCGGCAAAGTTTACCTTTTCGAAGAGCTTATCGGTAATGTATGTTTTAGACATGATTTTATCCATCCATTGCGCTTATATATGTGCCGCTCCTACGGAGCTCACAGATATACTCATTACATACCCCGGGTTGAAACCCGGGGTTACAATACGTATCGTTCCTCCGGAACTTTCTGCCCTATCTCGTTACCGTCAGGCGCTTATAAATAAAGCCTTCGCCGGTGCTGAAGCCATATACATATACCCCGCTGGCCAGATTGCTGCAATCGAGTGTAGCGTTGTTCCAGCCCTGGTTAAAGTTGCCCTCTGCTATAGTGGCCACCAAGCCGCCTAAAAGATTAAACAACTGCAAGCGCACATTACCTTGTGCCGGCAACCTGAAAGCAATAGTTGTAAGGTCGTTAACCGGATTAGGCATATTTTGCTTTAAGCCATAGCCGGCATCAGAAGTAAAATCACTGAGACCAGTAGGTAAATCGTTGATAGTGACTGTAGCGGTTGGTTGCAACAGGTTGCCAAGCGTAGGGTTAGAAAGATTGAGTGTAAAATTTTCGTCCCCTTCGGTAATGTTATCGTGCGAAATAGCAACGGATATAAATTTCACCTGCTCATCTTTCTGGAATACCAGCGAACCAAGTGCCTGGGTATAATCGCTAACCGAAGATGCCGTTCCATTTACAGAAGTGTATTGTATAGTAATAGCCTGTGGGGCAGGTTTGCTAAGTGTTACCTTTACACCCAAGAATGTAACTCCGCTGGCCGGTTCAATCACGTTGGTATCTATTACACAAATATCCGGTGTATCTATCAACATGGCCACAGGCACTCCTAACGTTGACTGTGTCGCGCCGTTAAGCCCAGCCGGAGCCTGGCCAAAAGTAACCTGGGTACCACCTGTGCCACCGGTGCCTGCAATGCCTGTAGTAATTGTATTATCACCTGTATATACATCGGCGCTGTCGGAAACATATACACCTACCGATGGGCCACCGCTACCTCCCGAACCGGCACCGCTATCGCCGCCTTTGCCACCGTCGCCGCCATCGCCACCTTCGCCAATTTCGCTGCTACAGGTAGTAGCACCGAAACCTTTATTGCCTTTGGCACCACCTATACTGCCATTGCCGCCATTGCTGCCATTGCCACCGTTGGCTGTAGTAATTGTATTTCTATCAAGCACTACTGCTGCATCAAAAACGAATACGCCAAAAGAGCCACCGCCGCCGCCACCTTTGGTACCAGCTGTACCGGCACAGCCGCCGCCGCCGCCGCCACCGCCACCACTACCGCTGCCATTATTGCACAATGT
>DATGXP010000293.1:0-4751 GCA_035298845.1 Chitinophagales bacterium | reverse complement strand
TCTGTTTCGCCATGTTTGCCTACACGGGCTGCAAACTGCCCAATGATGGCGTTCCTATTTATATGAAAGTAGATTCGGTTACTGTGGCCACTACCGTTAACCAGGGTATAGGTTCGCACAACATTACCGATGTATGGGTAGAAGCTAATGCTGATAATCTGGGGGCTTATGGTGTACCGGCTAATTTCCCTGTGCTGCAGGAGAATGAAGTGGGTTTTGTAATGACCGCAGGTATTAAAGAAACCGGTCAATCGGGTGTTCGGGTGGTTTATCCTTTTTACAGCGCCGATACTTTTACTATAGATGGAGTGCGGGGTACACAGTATACCCACAACCCGGTTTTTGAATATAAGCAAGCGGCTAAGTTTGCCTTAATAGATGATTTTGATAGTGGAAATAGTTTTAGCCTGCCATCGGATGGTAGCGCCAGCCTAGTAAGCGATGGCAATGTAAACCCTGTGTATGGCGGCTCGCGCTGCCTGAAACTCAATGTAAGCGCCCTCGATTCAAGCACAGAAGTAGCAAGTGTTAATGCTTTTGACCTGCCCGAAGGCCTCGAAATATGGCTGGAGGTAGATTACAAGGCAGAAGTCCCTTTTTACATTGGGTTTAATGGCGTGTATAATAACGGTGTTACTTTACAAGTGCCCGTGCTGTTTGTTAATCCACAGGCAGAATGGGGTAAAGTATATGTTAAACTGAGCCTGCTGGTTGGTCAAACCAGGGCCGATACCTACAAAATATTTTTTGAGGCACTGCGCCCTTATGGCTCTACCGGTGGTAATGTGTATATTGATAATATTAAGGTAGTTCACTTTTAAGTATAGTTGCTGCCAATAACCCCTCATAGATTGAAAGTAAGGAAACCGTGAATAAGAGAAAAGCAATACTTGGCTGGTATGTTTTCTGCGATTATGTAGCAGCAGTGTTTGCATGGTACTCTTTGTTTCTTTTTCGCCGTATTATTATAGAAGGCAACCCATTCAACCTAAAGCTACCGTTTTTAGATAATCAGTTTTGGGTAGCCATGGCAATAGTGCCACTGGTTTGGTTATTGTTCCATTACTTAACGGGCACGTATACCGACCTCTACAAAAAATCACGTTTACAGGAGCTTGGCAAAACCTTTATTGTATCATTTGTGGGTAGCATTATCATCTTCTTTATATTGCTGCTGGATGATTGGGTGCGCCGCTATTCCGATTATTACCTTACCTTTTTTATTCTGTTTGGCTTCCAGTTTTTTTTCACCTCTTTTGGGCGCTCTGTATTGCTACATGTGGTAAAGCGCAACATATGGAGTGGCCGGGTAGGTTTTAAAACCCTGATGGTAGGCAGCAGCAGCAAAGCCAATGAACTTTACACTGAAATGAAAGACAAGGAAAGCGCATTCGGCTTTCAATTTGTGGGTTATATAGAATTAAACGGCAGCCCGCGCAACACACTTACTGCCGAGTTAAAGGAGTTAGGCAAGTTAGCCGACCTGGAAAAAATAGTTGACGAAAGCGGCGAGATAGAAGAAGTAATAATTGCTATAGAATCATCGGAGCACCACCGGTTGAACGATATACTTAACCGCCTGGCCGACCGTAACGTAACCATCCGCATTATACCCGATATGTATGATATTCTTTCGGGTACTGTACGCATGAACCACGCCATAGGCGAGGCCTTTATAGAAATTCGCCCGCAACTACTTAATGAGTGGGAGCGCATTACCAAGCGCTGGTTTGATGTGATAGCATCTTTTTTTGCAATACTGATTACGCTACCGGTTACCCTGTTTGTAGCTATCCGCATAAAAATGATTGATGGCGGCCCTGTATTTTACAGCCAGGAGCGCCTGGGGCAATATGGCGTGCCGTTCAAAATGCTCAAGTTCCGCAGCATGAAAATGAACGCGGAAGCTGCCGGCCCGCAACTGACGAAAGAGAACGACGACCGTATTACCTCTATTGGCCAAACCATTCGTAAGTACCGAATAGACGAACTACCACAGTTTATTAATGTGATAAAAGGCGAAATGAGTATAGTGGGTCCGCGCGCCGAGCGCCGCTACTTTGCCGATCGTATTGTGAAGATTGCACCGCACTACCTACATATTTTCAAAGTGCAGCCGGGCATTACATCCTTAGGTATGGTTAAGTATGGCTATGCCTCTACCGTAGATGAAATGGTGAAACGCCTTAAATACGACATCATCTATATAGAAAACATGGGCATGGCCCTGGACTTTAAGATAATGGTATACACCGTGCTAACGGTGCTGTATGGCAGGGGGAAGTAAATTAACGGGTAAATCGCTTATCGCGTATCTCACGCGCAGGAACCAACACAACTTTATTATTACGCATTACCACCAGTTCATCGTTATTACGAACGGCTTCATCAAGAAACTTTTTGAAAGATAATTTGATGCCCTTTTTCATTTTAGCCATCAATAAATCTAAGCGCTGGTCTTTATTTGCTTTTTTCGAAGACTTCATCTTATTTCAATTCCATTTTAGTTTCAAGATAATACTTCTTCATGCATTTGTCTACCCAAAAGGTGGTATCGCAGCGCACATCTACCACTGTAAATGTCGCTGGTATAGTTTCCAGCTTTTTGATGGGCGCATTGGGGTTTTGCATTACGCCTGCCTGGCGCTGGTAAAACCCCTCCTCATACTTCCTGAACTTACCGTGCTTAAAATCCGACAACATTTTTACACCATTACCGGTTATGGCCATTAGTAAAATACTTATACCGAGGAGCATCACAACCGCCTTGTCTTTTTTAAGAGGTAGTAGCTTATCGAACAAACTAAATCTTTCAGAAACCGATATCAGAAACAACAACCACAGCAGTATGAAAAAGAAGAATACATAATTGATAGTGCGGTGTTGGCCTAAAATACCCGTGGCAAAGTACGGTAAAAACGAACCTGCAAATACTACAAACAACATAACAACAAGTAAAACGCGATAGTCAATGGCCATTCTAATTTTAAACCTGTCGACATTGGCAACCACCATAGCACTCAGCAACACAAAAGGTACATTCAGCATCCATTGCGCTAAAAAACGCACAGTTTGGGCAGTAGAGTAAACAAGAGAATGCAGCAAATCATACCGTCCTTCAAACTCATTGGCGCGCACAAAGTTACCGGGGGAGAAAAAGACGAAGGCAGAGGAGATAATGGCGACAGCGCAATAGGCTACGCCCAGTCTACAGTCCACAGTCTGCAGTCGGCAATTAAATATGGCAAAGGCAAAATAAAAAGCAGGAATAAGCAGAGCTCCAACTTCGTTAAAGCCTACTGATATAAATAACAGCAAAAGTGATGCTGCATGCAATATAATCTTCGCTTTGCCGGTAGCTGACGATGCCCTTAGCATTAAAGTAACTTGCAAGAGCAACAGCAAATTGCCCAGGTGGTAATTTACTACGCCTATATACCAGTAAATACCCTCGGTAATGTTGGGCTGATAGTTGAGGTAAAAAAGCGTTACAAATAAACTTGCAAGCATTACAAAGAACCTTTTGTCATTCTGAGCAGTCCCGATAGCTATGGGGATGCGAGGTGAAGAATCTTGTATTTTTGCCGCGCTGAAAACTGCATCTATCCAACCATACACCACCACCGGCATAGCTAACAACGAAAAGAAGACCGCCAATTGATAATAAATAATCTTACCACTTATCAGCGGGTGCACATTCACCAGTACATCAGCCGTATAGCGGCCATTCCATAGCAGGTATTGGTTGAGTATTTTTTGAATGAAGGGAATCTTTTCAGAGGCTGTCCAGCCGAAACAAAAGTCATCGGCAAAGGGAAAGGCATAAAAACAAACGACTAAGTAAGGCACCAGCGCTGCTATCAATAGCAGTAGTATAAAATATCTGGCGGTTCGTTTCACAGGTAATAAAGGTGCAATAAAAAAGGCGATTCGAAAATCGCCTTTTGTTTTATCAATTGTGTTTGTTGCTTATTTCAAGCCGAAAGCTTTTTGAACAACAGCTACTGCGTTCAATTCTTCCCATGGGAATAATTTCACTTTCACTTTTTTCTCGTTGGCTTTGCCCTTGTTGAATGTTTTTTCAACCACTTTGCTTTCGCGGCCCATGTGACCGTAAGAAGCAGTCTCTAGGTAAATAGGCGTGCGCAGGTTAAAGCGCTTTTCAATAAAATAAGGGCGCATATCAAACTCAGCTATCTTGCTTATTTTGGCAGCTATCTGTCCATCAGTCAAATTAACCTTGGCAGTGCCATAAGTATTTACAAACAAACCTACCGGCTGTGCTACACCAATGGCGTAAGCAACTTGTACCAGGGCCTCATCGCAAACACCTGCAGCAACTAAGTGCTTGGCTACGTGGCGGGTAGCATAAGCAGCCGAACGGTCTACTTTGCTTGGGTCTTTACCGCTAAATGCACCACCACCGTGTGCACCTTTACCACCATAAGTATCTACAATAATTTTACGGCCTGTTAAACCGGTATCGCCGTGTGGCCCACCTATAACAAACTTACCGGTTGGGTTAATGTGATACTTGATTTTATCGTTGAACAATGCCTGCACACGCTTAGGTAATTTCTTCATTACACGCGGTATAAGGATGTTTATCATATCCTCTTTAATCTTCTTTAACATCACAGCATCCTTGCCAAAATCATCGTGCTGGGTAGAAATTACAATAGCATCAATTCTTATTGGCTGATTGTCGTCGCCGTACTCGATAGTTACCTGGCTTTTGGCATCGGGGCGCA
>DATGXP010000292.1:0-2780 GCA_035298845.1 Chitinophagales bacterium | reverse complement strand
CGCGTACATCGTGCTCGGCCTTGTTGCCGTGGCCAAAATCACCTATGGCCCAAACACGTACGGGCGTGTGCGAGTTGCTATCTGGTGCTGTAGTAAAATGTAATTGTGTATCGGGGCCCCGCATGGTTTGCATACTGCTTCCTATCTGGTAATAGTATTGGGTTAGCGGCGAAAGGCCTTTAAGCAGAACCCTGTGTTCGGTAGTGAGTGTAGCCGAATCGGTGTGCCAGGTAGCAGAGCCCAGTGTAGTTCCATACGTAACCCGGCTGTCGGTGAGGGAGTCGGTACGCCAGCGAATGATAATGCTGTTAGGGCCTGGGCTTTGCAGATAAGGCCCTCGCAGAATACTTTGTGCAGTGGTATAACAGACCGCCAATGTAAGTATGGCAAAAAGCAGGGTAACTCCTTTTTTCATGAGCGAAGGGTTTTGAGTATAAGAATGGGAAATGAATGTAGACAATTTGGTGGAATGGCTAATGAAGAATGTCGCTCATTTTTTATAGCCAGGCACGCAACCTTATTAGCTTAAATATCATCAACCATTAGAATCTGATTAACTGTAAAATGTTGGTTACAAATTATTTGGTTAATGTGGATTCTATTTTCAATATTTACAACCGCCCTGTTTAACCCTGACAGATATACCCGAACAAGCTAATGAGAAGACATCTACACGCTGTATTGGTTCTGATTATTTTTATCCTATTTAGCAACAGCGAAGCTTTGGCCAGCCACACCATGGGGGTTGATATGACCTATGAGTGTGTGGCTCCCGGTCAATATAACATTACGCTACAGGTATACCGCGATTGCAACGGTGTAAGTATGTCAGCCTCACACCTGGTTTACTTCTCATCGGCACAATGTGGGGTTAACAGCAGTATTACTGTAACGCAGGTTGGCCCGCCAGAGGACATAACGCCTGTTTGTCCTCAAAATACTAATACTGCCTGCGGGGGTACCGGACAATACGGAGTTGAGAAGTATACATTTACTGGTACCATTAATTTGCCCCCGGGCTGTGGCAATGACTGGAGCCTAAGCTGGTCTTTATGTTGCCGCAATGATGCTATTACGAATTTAAGCGCGCCTGGCAATGAAAGTGTTTACATAGCAATATGTCTTGACAATACGGTAAGTCCA
This sequence comes from Chitinophagales bacterium, assembly GCA_035298845.1. Classification (GTDB taxonomy): domain Bacteria; phylum Bacteroidota; class Bacteroidia; order Chitinophagales; family LD1; genus Bog-950. Next base: position 1,637 of record DATGXP010000292.1, on the reverse strand, counting down.
TGTAATAATTCCCCATTCTTTCTTAACAACCCTATTCCTTTTTACTGTGTTAACCAGCCGGTTAATTACAATCACGGGGTTATTGATATTGATGGTGACTCATTGGTATTCAGCCCTACAGCTTCGCTTACCGATGGTGGGGCTGTAGTTGGATACCAATCTCCTTACAATGGAAATGGCCCTTTCAATACGAATAATATTAACCCTTATACACTTGATCCCGTTAACGGCGATATTAATTATACCCCTGATGCAATACAAGTGGCTGTAGCTGCAATTCGCATAGATGAGTATCGCAATGGTGTGCGCATTGGGTGTATAGTGCGCGACATGCAGTTTACCATTATTAATTGCAGCAATCAGTTGCCTACAGCAACAGGTATTAATGGCTCCAATTCGCCCACCAGCTTTCAACTTACCCTTCCGGCCTGTAGCGATACCTGCTTCACCATTAACTCTAACGATGCAGACGCTGGCGATAACGTAACCATGACAGCTAATAGTGGTATCCCCGGAGCTACGTTTACAACTTCGGGCGGCCCACATCCTACCGGTACTTTCTGCTGGGCGCCTACATCTGGCGATGTGGGTACTAACTTTTTTACCGTAACAGTAGAGGATGACCATTGCCCGTATACAGGAAACAACACTTATTCCTATACAATAAATGTAATACCAAGTACTGAGCCACCTGTAAATGCGGGCCCGGATGTAAACATTTGCCCGGGACAAAGTGCTACACTTAATGCTACCGTAGTAGGTACACAACCTACCAGTTACCGCTGGGGCGATGGTACTACTTACTGGAACACCCAATCGATAACGGTTAGTCCTCAGAATACTACTATTTATACCGTTACGGCATATTATGCCAGTGGTTGTCAAAAAACTGATGTAGTTGTTGTTACTCGTAAGCAAAAACCTTCTATCAGTATTTATCCAGCCAGTGTTACGCTATGTGCAGGAGGCTCGGTAAATCTTTTGGTGCAAACCAATGCGGTCAATCCAACCTATAACTGGACGCCAACAGCTAATCTTAGTTGCACTAACTGCCCTAACCCGGTGGCTACCCCGCCTAACTCTACTACCTATTGTGTATCTATAAACGATGCCAGCGGGTGCCCCAGCGATACGGTATGCTCGCAAATTAATACCGCGGCGCCCCCACCACCTCAAAGTTGTGCAGTCATATATGCTACAGTGAATGGTAACGGTGATGGAAGCAAGGCAAACCCGGCAAGTTTATTGGGAGCTATAGCCTTGGCACAGTGTAACAACTCGATTATAAAACTGGGTACAGGCACATATACATTATCTAATCCAATTACCAGTATTACCAGCTACACTACTTTGGAAGGGGGATTTGACCCTATTACCTGGATTAAAACAAGTGCGCCGGGTGCTACAACTATTACCAGAAATAATCTGAACCCGGAGGGGGCTCCTACTGCACCCCGAATAGTCGCTATTTATATGAACTCAAGCGCTTATTTCCGGTTTCAGGATATAACCTTTACCACCCAGGATTGTCCGGCTACTGCGCCCGGCAATGTGGCTATGAGTAATTATATATTCCACATGACCAGTTGCAGCGATTACCAGTTTGTGCGATGCCGCATGCTTCCTGGCAGGGCTGG
>DATGXP010000291.1:0-5346 GCA_035298845.1 Chitinophagales bacterium | reverse complement strand
GTGCAATTGGCATTATCGGTAACAGTAACCGCATAGGTACCTGCCGTAAGTGATGGCCTGTGCTGCGATACAACACCACCGCCCCAGTTAAAAGTATAAGGAATAGTACCTCCCGAAACACCCAAACCTATTCCCCCATCATTGCCTCCATTGCAAGATACATTTACAAGCGTAGGGGTTAAAGTAATGGCTGTTGGCTCGGTTACACTAATAACTGTGCTAACCGAACAGGCTACGTTGTCTGTTACAGTAAGGTTATAATTGCCAGCTGCAAGGCCAGCCCTGTTTTGCGATGTAATGCCGCCACCCCAATCGTAGCTATAACCGGGAGCACCGCCAGCAACAGCAATATTTATAGCACCACTAGTAGCTCCATTACAGATAAGGTTAGTTACCGAAGGTGTAATGGTAATAGCTGTAGGCTGACCAACCGTATAAGTAGGCGATGAACTACAGGTATGATTATCGGTAACGGTAACGGTATAGCTGCCCTGCGTCAGGCCGGTTCTGTTTTGGGTAACAATGCCGCCACCCCAGTTATAAGAGTATGGAGCAAAACCACCGCTAACGGTTAGAGTTATAGAGCCATTATTACCACCATTGCAGGTAGAATTTACGATTGCTGCGCTAACCAAAAGCGGGGTGGGTTCGCTTATAGCCATAACGGCAGATACCGAGCAAGTACTGTTATCGGTAACTGTAACGGGATAACTACCGGCAGATAAAGCCGTGCGCGTAGAACCCGTAGCGCCACCTGCCCAATTATAATTGTAAGGAGCGTTGCCGTTGGCAACCGAAAGACTGATAGAGCCGTTGCTGGCGCCATAGCAGCTAACATCGGTAATTGTAGAGTTGATAGTAATTGGAAAAGGAGGTTGGGTAATAGTGAAGGTAGAAGTAGCAGAACAAGAATGATTGTCGCTTACCGTAACTGTATAGCTACCGGCTGCAAGGCCATTTATATCCTGTGTTAAAGAATCATTGCTCCATGCATATGTGTAGGGTGTCCAGCCGTTGGTTACCGTTAAATTGATAGCACCTACCGAAGCGCCATAGCATCCATTATTAACCTGGGTGCTGCTGAGTACCATTGGTGTGTAGCCCAACACTGTAGAGGTAGCGCTGGCCGTACAGCCGTTGCCATCGGTAACTGTAACTGAGTAGTTACCGGCGTTTACGTTGGTACGGTTTGGGGTGGTAATGCCCGAGCCCCACCAGTATGAATATGTACCGGTGCCCCCGTTAACCGATGTGGTAATAGAACCGGTAGGCCCGCCTATACAGGCCTGCGGCGATGGTGTAGTAGTAAGAGTTAACAACAAAGGCTGTGGCACATTAGTGCTCGACGACACCACCGTGCACCCCCTGAAATCAGTAACTGTAACCTGGTAATTGCCGGCAGCCAGGCCGGTACGGTTCTGGGTAAAGGCACCATCGTTCCAGCTATAAGTATAAGGAGATGTTCCTCCCGAAGGTGTTGTATTAATAGCACCGTTATTGCTGCCAAAGCAGGTTAGTATAACAGGTGAAAGGGTTACATTAACAGCGATGGGTTGCCCTACGTTAACAGTAGCAGAGGCAGTGCAACCGGTGGTAGAAGTGGCGGTTACGGTATAACTGCCCGCGCTTATACCCGTTCTGTTTTGGGTAGTGGGGCCATCGCTCCAGCGGAAAGTATAAGGACCTACGCTACCAATAACAGATGTAACAGTGATAGTTCCATTGCTACCGCCATTACACAATGGCTGGGTAGAAGTAGTATTAACAGCCATGCCGCTACCCGATTGGCCAACGGTAAAAGCGGCACTTGCAGTGCATCCGCTTGCATCGGTTACTGTAACCGAATAACTACCGGCAGCTATGGCCGTGCGGTCTTCGGTGGTTGGGCCATCATTCCATACATAAGTATAACCCGGAATACCGAACGAAACAGTAAGATTTATTGCGCCATTGGCCCCGCTGCCGCAGGTTACGTTAGTGATAGTGCGGTTAATTACCATGCCCGGTGGCTGAGTAACATTTGCCGAGTCTATAACACTGCATCCGTCAGCATCGGTAACGGTTAAAAAATAATTGGCCGCCGTAAGGTTTACGCGGTCTTCGGTATATACAAAATCGCTCCAGGCGTAGGTATAGCCTCCGGCACCGCCAGATGCGGTAATATCAATAGCCCCGGTATTGCCACCGCCACAATAAACGGTAGTGATATTTTTTGTAACGCTGATAGCCGGAGGTTGCGATATATTAATAACCGCCAAAGCGGTTACCCCTAAAAAATCGGTAACAGTTACCCGGTAGTTGCCTGCACTAAGCCCGGTGCGGTCTTGTGTTGTGTCGCCATCGCTCCATACATAGGTATAGAACAAAGTACCACCAGAGGGGGTAATATCGATAGTTGCAGTGCTTGCGCCGAAGCAATTAACGTTGGTGTGCGTTTCCGAAATTGTAATAGCCGCCCGGGTTGCAAATGGCAACATAGCTAGCACAAACAATAATGCGGTACCGTGTAAAATCTTTTTCATGCCGGTTCCTTTTGGTGGCTATTGGGTTTCCTTATCCCAATAACTTATAGGCTAATACGCCAACAAGACGCGTATTGTTTCGGACATTGCACAGCACCGGGTATATAATAAACAATGAGTTTCTTGTGTGGCCTGAAAATCAGGTAGGCATAACCCTGAGGTTAGTCGGTAACTTATCCACAAATTCTCTAACGAGGTATAAATCATGCTTTTAACATAGATATTATTGGCCTGGCCCTACCTTGCGCTCTACCCACTCCCGGTAGTTAAACATGCTCATGCCTGCCGCCGTGGCCCCGCCGGCTGACAGCTTTTGCAGCTTGTTTTGCAGTAGCATCCATTTAGCGGTTACAGGTATCACACCGCGGATAGCAGGTTGAATAAAGGATATTACGGCCCGCTGTATATCGGCCGATTTATCCGCTTTTAAATATCTGCGCACCGATTTGATAAGGCTATCCAGCAGCAGGTAATCGCCTTTTTCGTAATGACATAACAGTTGCAACATGCGGGCTGCCAGTTGTATGTTTTCGGCCACTGCGGTTTCCTTTTCCTGCAAAATGTGTTGCAGGTGGCCCAGGGCTTCATCGTAACGCTTAAGCATAAAGCAGGCGTAGGCCATTAAGTATTGCAGGGTAATACGGTTGTGCTTAACAATCCGGTCCCCAAATTTGTTGAAGCCGGCAATAATATCCGGTATAGCTTTATAAGCGTCGGCATAATTGCCCGAGCCTATCATATAGTTTAGTTCGAGCACATAACCCAGCCTGAACACATTGGCTTCAAAATTAGCCAGACGCTTAAATGCCGTTACCTGCGGCAGGGTGCGCATTTTTTGCAGCCCTGTTGCCAACGTATCGTAGCGCTTTAGCACAAGGCAATCTATCAGGTAATTGTTCAGCACCGAAAAATAACGGTCGGCATGTTGTTGTAACAATATGGGGTTATCATCCAGCAATTGCAAAAACCGGGCATTATAATCTACCGCCTTTTCTGTTTCTAAAGCGGTGAAGTGATACAAGGCTTTAACCTGTAGGTAGTCCAACTTTGCGCGGTTATTATTGGCCATAATTTCGCTGGTAAACTCAGGCAGTTGCAATACTTCATCCATCCTCTCTGCCTGCTGCCGCCCCCGTGCACCCGACTCATATTGTATTTTAAACACCCGGCTGCTTAAGTAGCGGTAACGGTTAGTTGTTTTAAGTTGCTCCACTATGGCATCTGTTTCGTCGGCCCAGTGCTTTAAACCTGCTTCTGTTTCATTCCGGTAGTAATTACGCGCTTTCATCATCATCTTCAGCTGCTGTAACTGCAGCTGCGCTTCATAATGATTCATTTGTTCCGCGGTTCGTGCCAGACTTTTAATTCTTCGCTCACAGGCTTTAAACAAGCCTTTTTGCAAAAGCAAGTGGCACTGATGGATACCCCGCAATAATTGCTGGCCGGCATTGCTAAACAAATCATACTGATACAAGGCATCCAATAATTGCTCAAACAGTTGTTTTTTAAGCACGGCATAGTGGTTGGGTTTATTCTGGTAACTCATATAGGCCTTTGCCAGTACGGTGTCGTATACTTGCTGCTTACACAGAAAGTCAAACAACCTGGCGTACCTATTCCCCCTAGCACCGGAATGCTTTTGCAGGTGCAGGCTGCAATACCTTTTTTCGGAAAGTGTTAAACCCTGTATGAGTTCAAATAGTTCCCCGGAATGCTGTTTCACAGACTTTTAATTTATTTAAAGAACTTCCTTTCAGATAATACCATATATTTTATTATTAAAAGGAGCCTTAAGAATAGTTAGCTATAATACAAATGTAATAAATCAGACTTTTAATTTAAACGGCAAAGTTTGTTTGTATTAGTATAAAGTATGGCGCACCTTTGTGGTCACAAAATTGAAGTGTATGAAATATGTAACTACCAGAATAATAACCTCCCTGCTTATAGTAATGACCATGGCCGGAAGCAGCAATGCGGGCAACTGGACAAATTTCTCTAACTACCAGCAGGCCACCTGCATAGCCCAACGGTATAACGAGCTGTGGGTTAGCGATAAAGGCGGGCTGCTTATGTATAACACCACTACCGGTGAAAAAACATTTTATGATAAAACGCAGAATGCCTTACCATCGCTAACTATCGAGAGGGTAAGGGTGCATCCGCAAACCATGGATATATGGATAGGCACCTACGATAACGGGCTGGCCATGCTGCACAACGGCACCTGGACGCATATCCCTTTCCCAACTGCTGATGCTATGCTTTACGAAATGAAGATAGCCTCAGATGGAACTGTATGGTCGGCCACTACCGAGGGTGTTTACCGCTATCAAAATGGCAGCTTTACCCTGTTCTTACAAAATAATGCCCCATGGGATATTGACCTGATGCCCAACGGCAAATTGCTTTGCGGCCACCACGAACCCTTTATTTTCGACCCGGCAACATTAAGCACCCAACCTATTAACAGCAGTGTGTTTGCCTATGGATTTTCGCGCGTTATTGCCGAAGATGACCATCATTTCTTTTTCTCATCCGACCACGGCGAGCTTGCTGAGTTCACCGACACTACCGAAACCGACACCCTACACTTAGGCTATGCGCGCGATATGCAGTTTAAACCATCCGGCAACCTGCTCCTGCTCGATCAGGATAATATACTGCACGAAAAAGCCGGGGCTTACTGCCAGACTATTCCTTTTGGGAACAGTGAGATGACGGCTTTTTTATCGTTGCCAAACGGAGAGATGTGGGGCGCAGGTACTGAAACAGGCAATACCCTTTTTCATTATAACCAGCAGGGGCAAACTATAGAAACAGA
>DATGXP010000290.1:0-5862 GCA_035298845.1 Chitinophagales bacterium | reverse complement strand
ATGCGGGCTTTACTATAACGGCCGATACCTGCAATACACTTACCGGTAGCATCATAAGTAACGCCCTCGGAGGCGCAGCACCCTACCAGTATAGCTGGAGCAACGGCGGCACCACCAACGCAATAACTGCATTGGCCCAAGGCGATTACCAGCTTACAATTACCGATGCCAACAGCTGCTCTGTTTCGGCGGCTGCTACCGTACCGTATGAATCGGGCATTTTGCTGGCATTAGCAGGCAGTAACATAGCCTGCCGCACCACCAATAGCGGTGAGATAACCGTGACTCCGCAGGGTGGCACACAACCGTATACGTACGCATGGTCTAACGCAGCTACATCGCCTGCTGTAAGAAACCTGCCAGAAGGAGTTTACACCGTAACGGTTACAGATGTAGGAAGTTGCAGTGCCACCGGTTCGCTTGCTATTGCTACTGATTATTGCCCTAGTTTTATTTACTTCCCTACTGCCTTTTCGCCAAATGGCGATGGGGCCAATGATGTATTCCGCCCTAAGTATTCCGATGATTTAGACAAGTACAGCATACAGATCTACAACCGCTGGGGTGAATTAGTGTTTGAGTCGAACGATGTTCGTGATAGCTGGGATGGATTCTTTAGGGGAGTTAAGCAACCATTAAGTGTATACACATGGTCGGCGCAGTTTTCATTTATTGGTGGCAAAGGCCAAACACAGGCGGGTAATCTTACTTTGGTAAGATAATTTAATCCATCAGCACATCCCACTTACCTTCCTGGTTAATAAAGTACGTAAGGCCATCGCTCATTTCATGAAATTCGGTATTGCGCTCAGCATCAAAGTAACTGCGCTTCTCAAACATCTGCCTGCCATTATGTTCGTTAGTAAGGTAAGCAACCAATGCCTTTAAACCCGGCGCCACTTCGTGCAGCCATTGCGGATCATCTTCTTTTACAAATGCGTGACTCATGTAAACGATTAAACAATAACTATACCGATTGCTTCAAATAACCAATCATAAGACTCGCCGCTCTTGCCGAAGCACCCGATTCGCCTAATTTAACACGCAAATCATCGTAATCTGCCAGTATACGGTTGCGCCCTTCAGGGCTTAAAAGCGTTTTAAGTTCTTTTGTCAGCCGCTCTTTATTTACATCGGCCTGTATCAGTTCTTCCACCACCCGCTTGCGGCAAATGAGGTTGACTATGCAGATAAAACCAATGCTTTTATCTATCAGCGCATTGATTATAAAATACGATATCCAGCTGCCCTTATAGCATATTACCTCGGGCACGTTATGCAATGCAGTCTCCAGCGTAGCAGTGCCCGATGTTACAATGGCGGCCGTAGATTGCTTAAGCACATCGTAGGTTTTATCAAATACCAGTTCCACTTTGGTATTACCTATAATGCTTCGGTAAAGGTCCTCTCCCAGCGCGCTCATACCGGTAACCACAAATTTATAATCGGGAAACTGGTCAACCACCTTCAGGTACTCGGGTAACAGGTAAGTTATCTCCTGCTTGCGACTGCCGGGTATTATGGCAATCATGTTAGATTGCAGATTTTGGATTTCAGAATGCAGACCAACAGATAATTCATCCAGCAATGGGTGCCCTACAAAATCAACCGCCACCCCGTATTGTTCATAAAAATCTTTCTCGAAAGGAAATATCACAAACATGCGGTCTACATATTTCTTCACCTTCTTCACCCGTCCTTTCTTCCAGGCCCACAGCTGCGGCGATATGTAGTAGAAGATTTTTATTCCGTGCTCTTTCAAAAACTCAAACAACCGAAAGTTAAAACCCGGATAGTCTATCAGTATAACTACATCAGGCTTATATTCCAGTATATCCTTTTTGCAAAAGCTGATGTTGCCGAGTATGGTAGGCAGGTGTTTCACCACCTCAAAAAAACCCATAAAGGCCAGTTCATTAATATGCTTAACAACCGTACCTCCGGCGGCCTGCATCTTATCGCCACCCCAGCAGCGGATATCCGCCTGCGCATCCTGCTTCTTAAGTTCTTTTATAAGGTTAGAGCCGTGCAGGTCGCCACTTGCTTCGCCGGCTATAATGTAGTACCTCATGCTTCGCTATGATAAATACAATGATTTAAAAAGTGATTACGCAGATAAAAGCCGATGGGGCAAAAGTAGTTAGTAACGTGTATTATCGGTGTAATCATAGGATATTCATCAGAGTAATCTTATCAAAGAATTTCTTTGATTGAAATAGCCAGCACATACAACATAGTCACCACTATTACCCCGCGCGAAGCATTGTTATAATCCTTCCGCATAAAAAAGTAAAACACTCCACCGTTAAGCATACAACACAAGGTGCTTATTCTCATAAACGCCAGCGATGATTGCATAGACACCAAAAACATGTGTGGCGTAAAATTTTCATGCTGGCTTACGCGTGCATTTAACCACGTTACCAGAAACACAAGCACAAGCCCAACAAATGGCACAAGCAGGGCAGGCAATGCCCCTACCCAAAACTTATCCCACTTATAAAAAGTAGGGGTGCCGTTTAAATATCTATCAAGCATAGACTAACTTTTTAAAGGTCAAAATCTTCTTTACTCACACCCGGCACAGTACCTTCTCCACCGGTTTCTGTTTTCAAATCCCAGGTTTCTGTCATTTGGGCTATAACCCTGTGGGCCGTTAAATCATGCTGCACCGGCACTACACTTACATAGCCGTTGGCTAAGGCAAACTCATCGGTATCATGGCCCTGGTCGTAGTTTACAAACTTGCCGGTAAGCCAGTAGTAAGGTCGGCCAAACGGGTCCATCCGCTCTAAATATTCCTCTTCCCACTTGGCAAGCGCCTGTCGGCCAATCTTTATCCCCTTGATATCTTTTAAAGAAAGCTTGGGGATGTTAACGTTAAGCAAGGTGTGCTTAGGCTGCCCGTGTTTCAAAATTTGTTCGGCTATAAGTTTAGCATAATGCGCCGCGGGGCCAAAGTCGGCATCGTGGCGGTAATCGCACAGCGAGAACCCAACCGAAGGAATACCTTCGAGGCTTGCCTCCACCGCCGCACTCATAGTGCCGCTATATATAATGTTGATGCTTGAATTGCTGCCGTGGTTAATACCGCTCACACACAAATCGGGTTTGCGGTGCAACACTTTATCTACACCCAGTTTTACACAATCTACCGGTGTGCCGCTGCAGTGGTAAGCCTTTATACCGTCAAAATCATGCACCTCGGTCAGGCGCAGGGGCTTGCTTATGGTTATAGCATGGCCCATACCCGATTGGGCCGAATCGGGCGCTACTACTACCACTTCTCCTAAATCCTTTACCGCATTCACCAGTGCTTTAATGCCCGGTGCGGTAATTCCATCATCGTTTACTACTAATATCAAAGGTTTGCTCATGGCGCTAAAATATCAATAAAGTGAATAGTGCCGTGCTGCCCATTTTTCTATTTTTTACCCTGTTTGGGTTGATAACCAATGGCAATAGGCGTTTGGTTATTATCCTTATAACCGATATTTTGCGCAATTGATAAAGGCAAGGAATGAATCTTAACAGCAGAACACTTTCTATACTACTTGTATTGGGCATATTGGTGGCCACCACCATTACGTATTCCAATCACTTTCACAACGAGTTTCACTTTGATGATGTGCATACCATCGTCAACAACCTGTATATCCGCGACCTGCAGAATATCCCAAAGTTCTTTACCGATGGCACCACCGGCAGCGCCCTGCCGGCCAACCAAAGCTACCGACCGGTACTAACCACTACACTGGCGCTGGATTATAAAATGGCTGGTGGGCTTAGCAATACTTTGTATTTCCACATCACTTCATTTATTTTCTTTCTGCTACAGGGTATACTTATGTTTGTGCTGTTCAGGCATATTATTAAAAAGGTAAGTCCCGAATCACCGGCTGAGTACATCAGCGCCTTCGCCACAGCTTGGTTTATGCTGCACCCGGCCTGCGCCGAAACCATTAACTACATTATACAGCGCGGCGACTCGCTCTCTACTTTCTTTGTGGTGCTGGCATTGGTAATGTATGGGCTAAGCCCCGTTTGCAAAAAATACTACCTGTACCTGATACCGGTAGCACTGGGTTGCCTTACCAAACCATCCGCGCTAATGTTTGCACCTATACTGGTAGCCTACTCGGTATTGTTTGAAGAGGAACTAAGCTTTACCGAATTTTTGAGCAACAAAAAAGGCGCACTTGGCCGTGTAACTCTTGTTTCCATTGCATCTTTTGTAGTTGTAGGCGCCTTATATGCCCTGATGATGAAAATGCAATCTGCCAGTTATGTAGAAGGCGCCTTCTCTAAACTTAACTACCGCATCACCCAGCCCTTCATCATGTTTCATGTGTTCCGCAGCTGGTTTGCCCCTACCGAGTTAACGGCCGATACCGATTGGACGGCCTTTACTTCTTTCGCCGACCCTTATGTAATAGGTGGTTTCTTATTTGTGCTGGCAGGTTTGTATGTAATGTTCATCACCGCTTCGGCTAAAAAGACCCGCCCTATTGCCTTTGGTATAGCCTGGTTCTTTCTAGCCAATGTGCCTACTACTATTGTGGCATTCTCCGAGGTTACCAACGACCACCGTATGTTTTTCCCGTTTGTAGGCTTAGCGCTGGCGGTTACCTGGGCGTTATACTTACTGGTTGAACATTTCAGCTACCTGGCGGAAAATAACCCATCGCTTCGTGTAGTCTTCTTTATTACCCTATTTCTAGGTCTTACCGGGTACGCCTATGGCACATACCAGCGCAACGCTGTATGGAAAACCGATGAAGAACTATGGAAGGATGTAGCCGAAAAAAGCCCGAAAAATGGCCGTGGTCTAATGAACTACGGCCTGGCACTAATGGCCAAAGGCGATTATGCAGGTGCGGAGTTTTACTACACGCAGGCTTTAAAGTATTCGCCAAATTATTCGTACCTGCACATTAATATGGGGGTGCTTAAAGAAGCGCTGGGCAATAAAGCAGAAGCAGAAAAATACTACAAGCAGGCTGTTAATGTAGGCGCTGGCTCGCCAAACACCTATTATTACTATGCACGCTTTTTATACAACAGCAACCGTAAAGAAGAAGCGGTGGGCTACCTGTATACCGGCGAGCGCATGGCCCCTGCCGATATACACATGCGCTATCTGCTAATGGATGCGCTTTATGATTTACAACGCTATGAAGAATTAAAGGTAGTAGCCCAAAAAACAGTGCAACTGTTTCCGGCAGATAAGCGCGGACAGGATTATATGGCCGTATCGGGCACAGGCAAAAGCAAGTTGCAAATGCTGGAAGAAACTGCTGCAGCCAGCAACAAAGCTGAAGATTATTTAAACTTAAGCCTGTATTACTACAATGCTACTAAATATCAGGAATGTATAGATGCCTGCAAAAAAGCCCTGGCTGTAAAGCCGGATTATGCCGCAGCTTATAACAATATGTGTAGTGCTTACAATGCCATGGGTAATTATGAAGAAGGTGTAAAAGCATGCGAACAGGCCTTGAAAATTCAACCGGTATTTGAGTTAGCCAAAAACAACCTGGCCTGGGCCAGGAAAAACTTAAAAAAGTGAGTAGCACAAACCCAACACTAACCATTGTAATACCGGTTTACAACGAAGAGAAGGCCCTGCCCTTTGTTCTGCCTGAACTGATTGCGTTTGTAAATCAGAATGGGTACAACCTGGTGCTTACCAATGATGGCTCGCGCGATAACTCGCTGCAGGTGCTGCGCAATGCCCTTGCCAACGAGCCGCGCTGCAAGGTGGTAAATCATAAAGTAAACCGCGGTTATGGCGGCGCTATTAAAAGCGGAATACTCGAAAGCGAAACCGACTTTGTAATTACCATAGATGCCGATGGGCAG
>DATGXP010000289.1:0-3157 GCA_035298845.1 Chitinophagales bacterium | reverse complement strand
CTGGCCTTAATGGTAATATCCGGTGATGCAATATCGAACGTTTTGGTGTAGTTTACCTTTCGCCCGTTTATTACCTCCGGAATTTTTACAGTAGGCTTATATGCAATCTCAAATAGAATATCGTTTTGATTGGCACTGGCTACAAAGTGAATCATGTTGCCTTCTTTGCGCCATTTACCCGGCCGGTTGCACTTGTAGTAAAGCAGCTCAAAATTCTCGGGTATAAACCAGGCATACGAAAACTGCCTGAACCCATCCCATTTTTTATCAGCTATGTAATGTCCATAGTGCCCGTTTTTTACTTTCCGTTCCGGTGTTTTGTAAATAAGAGTATCGCCTCTTTGTAATAAGTAAGGTTCCAGGTTTTTGGTTTGTATGCAGGTATATCCACCTTTAGGGAAACGGTAATACACCATACTATCGGTATAGCTATTGTAAACAGAATCCGGCTGGGGGAATACATATTTTAAACCTTCTACCGGCATGGCAAAAGTTACAGTAGGCCTGGTAAAGCTGGTGGTTTTGTGGCTGGTAATTACATCCGCTGTTTTGCCGTTGGGTTGCAGGTAGTAAACCAGTTGGTTGTAATCATTAGTAGCCATCGAATCTATAAATTCATTCAGCACTTCTTTCATCGCTGCTTGTATAGTTGCATCCTGCGCCCGGCTATCTAAAGCGCCTAAAAGCATACAAAACAATAATGAAACACTCCTCCATTTTTTCATATTCATAATTGTATGCTAGTATACAAAAAATGCCCAACCGTTTTTAGCGATTGGGCATTTTAAAGGCAAGACTTCCGAAGTTGTAAAAACTTCGGAAGTAGTTATGCTAATTTACTCTACTACCAATTTACCGTAGCCGCTCTTCTTCTTATCGGCTGAAAGCACCTTAAAGAAGTAGATGCCTGATGAAAGGTTATCGCGGTTGATAAAGAACTGGTTTGTTTCTATAGATGTAATGCGTTTGTTCAATTTTCCTGTTACATCGTATAACTCAAAATCGTATCGCCCTGTTACTCCATCCACCACTATGCTGGTTCCTTCGCTGAATGGATTAGGGAATGCCTTAACAGTAATGCCCTCGGTAGAGCGGATATGCCAGATGCCGTTTGGCTCGGTAAGCGTATTGGTAACTGTATTGGTTACTACCGCTGTGTTGTAGTCAAAATAAATATGTGCAGTATTGCTGATTAACGTATTAAGCGGCAGGTTCTTTTTCTTTTTAATAGTGAACCTTACAAAGCCATGGCTGCCCGGCTCGTTGGTAAAGCTATCTACCAGGCGCAGAGGATTAAATGTCCAGGTAAGTATGCCGGTGCCCGATACTGTAAAATCAGAGTATGGATGGCTGCTGGCTATGTTGCGCACAGTAGCGGCATCCAGGTATGGCGACAGTGTATCCTTAATTACGATGAAGTGTGTAGAGTCTGTTCCGGTATTCTGAAAGCCAATTTCGTAAGTCAACACTGAATCTTCTTCCAGTATATCTCCGGCAGGTTCTACTTTCTTTTCGTTAGGGTCCATAGAGCCGGTTACTACTTCAGATACAAAAAGTTTGTTGTTAGAGGAATCGCAATCGCCAACAGTTGGTTCCATTCTGAAACTACTGTGCAGTAAGTGTCCTAAAGGTAAAGTTTGCGGTACCATAAATGTGCAATGTAAACTGGATGCCGAAAAATAGCTATTAGCAGGTATGTTGCTTACATCCCAGGTAAGGGTATGTGTAGCAAGGTTGTGTATGGCTGCTGGGTTAGATGATTGATAAATCAGGTTTTCATCGTAATTGAATGTAACGGTAGCAGTACCATTAAAATTGGTTGCAGCTTTATTTCCGCATAGTATCCAGTATTCTTTTTCAAAACCTGGATTGCCGGGGTACCAGCCCGGGTGTATGTTAAGGTCGAAACCAGTTGCACCGGAAAAGCCAAAATTATTGTTGGAAGAACTATCGCCAATGCTTGCTAGTGTAACCGTATGATTGGCATTGTTGCAAAGGGTCAATATGCCGCAATTGCTATAGCCTGAAGAGGCTCCCAGTGTAAAGGTGCCCGATGCCGGCACCTGTATTGTGTAGTAGCCTGCTGAATCGGCATAGCCATAATAGGTTTGGCCGCCACCCACAGCTGTTACAAATATGCTTTGTAGTTGGTTCTCTCCCTGGTCCAAGGTGCAGTTATTGTTAGCATCGTTGAATACGGTGCCGGTTATTAAGCTATAGCAGCTAGTGGGCACACTGGCGCTGCCATTCGCCACGCAACCCGAACCATCGGTTACGGTTACGTAGTATAAACCACCCATAAGGCCATTGATATCTTCGCTGGTGCTACCATTGCTCCATACAAACGAAAACGGAGCATTGCCGCCGTAAATGGTTGTATTAATGCTGCCGTTGTTATTGCAGCTACTGATAGATGCAGTTGTATAAACATAATATCCCCAGCCGTTGACAGGTGCCAGGGTAAATGATTTTGAAAAAGAACAACCGGTTGCGTCTGTAACTGTAACCGCGTAGTGAGCTGCAGCAAGGTTATTTATGGTGCTGGTGGTGCCTCCATTGCTCCAGTTATATGTATATGGTGCGGTGCCACCGCTGGCGCTTATAGCTATCAGGCCGGTGTTTTGATTTACACAGGTGGGTTGGGTGGTTTGTGTGGCGGTTATAAGTATGCCGTTAAATGCAACTGTGCTGGTTTGTGAGGTAACACAGCCATTGTTATCGCTTACGCCAATTACAAATGTGCCGGGCTGGGTGTAAGTGTGCGCTTGCGGCGAATTGCCGGTAGTGCTCACCGAGCCATCTCCCCAGTTAAATGTGTATGGGCCGGTACCGCCTGTGGCAGTTACAACAGTATTGTCGCTTGCATTGGCACAGTCTATACCTGTACTGGTTGTGGTAAATTGTACCTGGTTAGTGTTACCGGTAACTGTATAGGTTACTTGCCCGGTTACCGATGCATTGGTAGCATCTAAAACGGTAACCGTGTAAGTGCTGGTTTGGCCAATGGTTACCTGCGGATATTTGCAGGTGGTGCAGCTAAGAGCCGGACCGGATGATGACCAGTTATAAGTATACGGCGCAATGCCGGAATGAGTAATCGGGTTTAAAGTTACCGAGCTGCCATTACACACGGTTTGGTCCGCGCCCAGGTTAACCG
>DATGXP010000288.1:0-6460 GCA_035298845.1 Chitinophagales bacterium | reverse complement strand
GTATGGCGCTGCAAACCCGCGAGCAGCACATCCGCCGCGAAAAAGCTACTTCAAATATCTGTACTGCACAGGCGCTGTTGGCTATCATGGCCGGCATGTATGGGGTATACCATGGTGGCACTGGTATTAAAAATATAGCCCTGCGTGTAAATACACTTACAACTATTCTTCGTAAAGAATTGAAGCACCTTGGCTTTAAAATAAACAACGAGTATCATTTCGATACCCTGCATGTAGATACTACCGGTCAGGACCAAAAGCATGACTTTATTCACCAGTTGGCGTTGAACAAAGAGATCAATTTCTACTACGACGAAACCGGTATATCTATCACATTAGATGAAACCACGCAACCCGAAGATGTTTGCGATATAGTGAATGTATTCGCC
This sequence comes from Chitinophagales bacterium, assembly GCA_035298845.1. GTDB lineage: Bacteria > Bacteroidota > Bacteroidia > Chitinophagales > LD1 > Bog-950. The sequence goes on along the minus strand of DATGXP010000288.1, from coordinate 6,071 downwards.
TGCGCCGTAGGTAAAGATGATTACACCTTCGATATCTATCGCTATCCTGCACAAACACTTGAGCTGCCTAAAGGCCTTGTAAGAACATCAAGCTACCTTACGCACCCTGTGTTTAACACACACCGGAGCGAGAGCCAGTTAATGCGCTACATTAAGAGCCTTGAGAACAAAGACCTTTCGCTGACCAAGTCTATGATTGCCCTTGGTAGCTGCACCATGAAGTTAAACGCGGCTGCGGAGCTTGAGCCAATCAGCTGGCCTGAGTTTGCAAACATTCACCCGTTTGTACCTAAAGACCAGGCGGCAGGTTACCAGGAAATCATTACCGGGTTAGAGAATTACCTGAGCGAGATTACCAGCTTCGCTGCAACCAGTTTGCAACCTAACAGCGGTGCACAGGGCGAATACGCAGGCTTATTGGTTATCCGCGCTTACCAGCAGGATATCGGCCAGGGCCACCGCGATGTTGCCCTTATCCCTGCATCTGCCCACGGCACTAACCCTGCTACGGCTGTAATGGCTGGTTTAAAGGTAGTGGTAGTAGCTACCGATAGCCACGGCAACATTTCGTTTGAAGACCTTGTAAAGAAAGCCGAAGAGCATAAAGATAACCTGTGCTGCCTGATGGTTACTTACCCATCTACACACGGTGTGTTCGAAAGCGCTATCAAAGATATCTGCGAAGTGATACACGCCAATGGCGGACAGGTATACATGGACGGCGCTAACCTGAATGCACAGGTAGGTTTAACTTCACCGGGCATCATCGGTGCCGATGTAAACCACATCAACCTGCATAAAACATTCGCTATCCCTCACGGTGGTGGTGGCCCCGGCATGGGACCTATCTGCGTAGCTAAGCACCTTGCCCCTTACTTACCGGGCAACCCGCTTACCAAAACAGGAGGGGAGAAGGCCATTCATGCGGTATCGTCTGCGCCTTATGGTAGCGCCAGCATCTTGCTTATCTCTTATGGTTATATACGTATGCTGGGCGCCAGCGGTGTTACCGATGCTACCAAATACGCCATTATGAACGCCAACTACATGAAGGCCCGCCTTGAAGCATACTACGAGGTGCTGTATGTAGGTAAAGAGCACGGCCGTGTAGCGCATGAGTTGATATTAGATTTCCGCTCATTTAAGCACACCGTAGGCGTAGAGGTAGAAGACGTAGCCAAGCGCTTAATGGATTATGGTTTCCACGCACCTACTGTATCATTCCCGGTGGCAGGAACACTAATGATAGAGCCTACCGAGAGCGAGGATAAAGCGGAGATTGACCGTTTCTGCGATGCGCTGATTGCTATTAAAGGCGAGATAGATGCTATTGAAAGAAAAGAGATAGACGCTACCGATAACCCGCTTAAGAATGCTCCGCATACTATTGGTGTAATTACCGCCAGCGAGTGGAACCACCCTTACACGCGCGAAGAAGCAGCTTTCCCGCTGCCGTTTGTAAGCGAAAACAAATTCTGGCCAAGTGTAGGCCGTGTAAACAACAGCCAGGGCGACCGCAATCTTATTTGCACTTGCCCACCTATTGAAGAATACATGACTACTACGGTTTAATAGACGCACATTTAGAGAATACCAATGGCTCCGTAAGGGGCCATTGGTGCTTATAAAAACTGATGTTCATTGCCAGAAAGGTCTTGCTTTGCCCAACCTGGCAGCTATAGCAGGAAAGCAATGTTCCAATTAGTAATTCGGTATTAAATGGGTCATGCATTGTAAGGAAAAAAGGCAAGCATGTTTAACTCAGATACCCCATGCCAACAACCCTTTACTGGGTTTAGGTAAAAATCGCATAGGCAATTATTTGCCTGAAGAGGAGACCAGACCGGCAAAATGCAACAGCGAATCGCAAAAATGGTCCACATACTGCTTATCCATCTCTTTTACTTTTGCTGTGTCGCCAATAAACACGGTTATCATTCCCGCATTTTTACCAAACTGCATATCGGTGATAGAGTCGCCCACCATAATCGATTTTACAAAATCAATATCTACAAAATCTTTTTTGGCTTTTAGCGCCATGCCTATGCCGGGTTTACGCATTTGTTGGGTATCGTTAGCCACCAATTCGGTAGCCGCATATATAGCGTGTAGCCTGCCCCCGTATTTGCGCACCTCGCGCAGCATTTCATCGTGAATAAACTGCAGATCATCTTTGCTCATCAACTCTTTACCTACACCCTGCTGGTTAGTTACTACCAGTATACGTTTAAATACCTCGCTCAAACTGTTCAGCGCATCCAGCACACCTTCTAAAAAGTAGAACTCATCCCAGGTTTTCACATAGTCATTGGGGTAGTGCAGATTTATCACGCCATCTCTGTCAAGAAAGAGTGTCCAGGTTTTATCTATGGGTAGTTCGTTCAATTGCATGTGTACTGCTTTAATTCATTCGCCTGTATAGCGCCAGAGACGCCGGCAGGGTATCTCTGCCAGACCTGTTACTCAAACAGTTTTACAAAATCAATCTGCGCTTTGGTATAATCTTCTGGTATGCCAATATCGATAAAATAGTTCTTAAACACTTTACCGTTTATCTGGCGCACGCTTACGTATTTCTCCAGCACTTCTTTCTCGAAAGAAAATTTTTGTTCCGTTACCCTATCCAGTACCTCTTTATGGAAATAATACACCCCGCCGTTTATCAGCCCTTCGGTAACCGGTTTCTTCTCTTCAAATTTGGCAATGCGGTCGCCCATCATTTCAACAGTGCCGTAGCGGTCAAAGTTTTCCATTTGCTTCAGCGCCAGTGTAATGTCCGCTTTAGTTTCTGTATGGAACTTTGCCAGTGCTGCCAAATCAATATCGAAAAAGGTATCGCCGTTTAAAACAAAGGCTTCGCCTTGTGTGTATTCAAATGCCTTCTTCAATCCACCACCGGTACCCAGCGGTTCATCTTCGCGGCAGTATACAACATCTACGTTCAGGTACTTATCGCCAAAGTAGGCTTCTATCACATTGGCTTTATACCCCACCGAAAGAATAGCTTTAGAAATATTCTGCCGCGTTAAATACTGAAAAACAAAATGGAGAAAAGGCTTGCCGCTTATCATAGCCATAGGCTTGGGTAAGTCGTTAATTACACCGCGCAGGCGTGTGCCTAAGCCACCTGCAAGAACAATAGCCGGAGCATTTTGTTGTGCCATCGCTTTTTGTTTCGCTATTTACCTTTTCCGAAAAGTGTTTCCTCTACCAGCTGACAGATAATATGCCCTACGAGTATGTGGCTCTCTTGAATGCGCGGGGTATCGTTGCTGGGTACGTTAAACAGGTAATCGCAGCTTTCTTTCATACGGCCGCCACCTTCACCGGTAAATGAGATAACATGCATTCCGCGGCTTTTGGCCTCTATCTGCGCCAGTATCACATTCCTGGAGTTACCCGAGGTAGAGAGGCCCACCAACACATCGCCCTTGCGGCCATGTGCTTTAATGGCGCGCTCATATATTTGGTCGTAGCTGTAGTCGTTGGCTACAGCGGTAAGAAAAGAAGTATTTACATGGAGAGCTTCTGCCGGCAACGGTTCGCGGTCGCTGTAAAAGCGGCCGGTAAACTCAGCTGCGAGGTGTTGTGCATCGGCAGCACTGCCACCATTGCCGCATAGGTATAAACGATGACCGTTTTCAAACGCATCCGAAATCAATTTCGATACTTCTTCAATACGCTTTATAAAAAACTCATCGTGCAGTATCTTAGTCTTTACTTCGATAGATGATGAGATAATGGATTTTATCTGGCTCATACCGCGAAAATAAGCAAAACGGGCACCTTCTGTGAGGTGATTTATACATTATTCTGAATGTTCCTTTTTCTCTTGCTTTAGCACTTCGGCGATAAATCCGCCAGCCCCAAGTTTACTTTCAATTGCCTTATCAATTAACTCCTCGGTGCTAAAAGTCCCCCACCTATCAAACCTGCAATCATATTTATGCCCGATTCTGTGCATGGTTTCTGTCCATTCATTGATACTTTCAACTTTTATCCTCACGTTACCTGTCCACCCAAAAACCTCCCACTCCTCAATAACATATAACAGGTTGTCCTTACGAATAGAAGCAAGATATCCCATATTTTTTAACTCATCAGACAAAAGAATCGCCTTCTCATGCTTGTTAGTATGAAAGCTATAATCTAACCGCCATAGCTCAAAAGGCAGGTTTAATTTTTGTAGTATATGGGGATTCAAACCCTTGTCTTTCAAAATATTTTGAAGCATGGCTGCTTCTATTATGTATTTCTTGGTTTTATTTACCCAAATCAGGTAGAGAACAAACCCAAAGAAAATCACAACGACAAAAAGTAAAATGACTAACAATATTTTCATGAGACAATCAAATTATATCGTCCAGGTAGTCAACCCGTGCTCAGTAAAGTTGTAGCGCATTACGCGCCCGCCAAGCTTGTTCAGGGCTTCTATCACCCCGAATTTGGCATTATACGGTGCATAGAATATCATAAATCCACCACCACCGGCACCGGATATTTTACCACCTGTGGCACCTGCTTTCAGCGCTGCATTGTATATCTTCTCTATCTGAGGGTTACTGATGCCTTCGGCCATGGCTTTTTTATGCTCCCAGCCGTAGTGAAGTATTTTGCCTATGCCATCTATATCGCCCTTTAGCAGCGATTCTTTCATGCGCACGCTTTGCTCTTTCAGGCTGTGCATGGCATCAATAGATTTGGTCTTCTTCTTTGTCACATTATCCGACTGCCTGGCAATAATCTCTGAAGACAACCTGGATGTTTCGGTAAAGAAGAGTATCAGATTGTTCTCCAGTTCATTCAGCCATTTATCTTTTACCCGCAATGGGTTTACAATTACTTTATCGTTGGCATAAAACTCCATGTAGTTTACCCCGCCAAAGGTAGCGGCGTATTGGTCTTGCCGGCCCCCCTGCATCTTAAGATCTTCGCGCTCTATCTGGTAGGCAAGGTGGGCTATGTCATACTCACCCAGCGGCAGCTTAAGCCACTCTACAAAAGCGCCTAATATGGCTACTACCAAAGTGGATGAAGAGCCTAAGCCCGAGCCGGGAGGCGCATCTACAAACGTAGTAAGCTCAAAAGCGAAAGGCTTTTTTACAAAATCGCGCACTACGCGGTTATAAACTCCCTTGGCTAAATCGAGTTTGCCGTTAAAGGCCAGTTGCCTTTTAGCATCCAGCACAATGCGCTCGTTGCGGTCTACTGCATGTATAATTATCTTTTTACCGGTTAGTGGTTTCAATGTAGCATAAGCATACATGCCTATGGTAATATTCAATATGGCACCGCCATACAAATCTGAATAGGGGGACACATCTGTTCCTCCACCGGCCAAACCTAAACGCAAAGGCGCTTTACTTCTATAAATCATGGGTGAAAATTAAAAAACAAATGCAATGGAACGTTGATTATCCTTATTTAAACTGATAGAAAAGCGCTAACCTATTTTATTCATAACCTCGGAAATCCTGTTCAGCATTTCGCTCCAGGCATATTTCTTCTTCTCCAGCTTAATGTTATCGCGCATTTTAAACTCCTGGTGGTTGCCATAAAAATCTACCAGCGCGTCGGCAATAGCGGTAGGGTTAGGCTCTACCACATAGCCTACTTTGCCATGCGGCACAATCTCGGGCAAACCACCCACGTTGGTTACCAGCATAGGCCTATCGAAGTGATAGCATATTTGCGTAACACCGCTTTGGGTGGCGTGCTTGTAAGGCTGCACAACCATATCGGCTGCGCAGAAATAATTGCGCACTTCATTGTCGGGTATAAAATCGGTTTTTAAAATCAGTTGATCGCGTATGCCCAGCTCTTGTATCATATCGGCATAGGGCTTAGAATCTGTATAAAACTCACCGGCTACTATCAGCTTCATGTTCAGGTTGCGTACGCGCTGGTCGGCCATGGCCTGTAATAGCAAGTCGAGGCCCTTGTAATCGCGGATGAAACCAAAAAACAAAATATACTCTTCGTTAATAGCCAGTCCCAGTTTTTCGTACGCTTCTGCTTTGGTTATAGCCGCGCCAAAATTATCGAACAGAGGATGCGGCGAAAAGGCCCTT
>DATGXP010000287.1:0-6110 GCA_035298845.1 Chitinophagales bacterium | reverse complement strand
AAACCGGATGGGCCTTGTAGCTGAGGTTTGTTATTGATTACATCTTTACAATCTTCCTTGTCAAAATCTCATTATCCGAAACCAACTCAAGAATGTAAGTGCCGGCAGGGTGCTGACTAACATCGATAGTTTTGTTATAACTACCGCTGAAAGATGCCACGTTATCGTTAAACACGAGCTGCCCTGTAGCACTCATAAGTCTTACCTGCAAAGTACTGGCTGTAGCATTTGAATAAATAACGGTAAGCCTGTCCAGCGCAGGTATTGGCATTACAGTAAGCGAGTTATTGTTGCTGGTAACTTCATTTACCCCCAACACCTGGTTTACAGTAATAGTAAAGCTGCACGTATCCTTAGCTCCTGCCCCATCGGTTACCACATACCTTTCGGTGGTAACACCTAATGGGAAAGCAGAACCGCTTCCTAATCCGCTAATACGCTGTACGGTAGAGTTAGCACAATTGCTGGCCTGTGTAGGTGGTGTATAAACTACCACTTTACTTGTTGCAGGGCTTATAGCTGTTACCGTAACGTTAGCCGGGCAATTTACTACCGGCAATATAGTATCCTGCGTTTGGTAATACATAAAATACGAAACAGTATTACCCGATGCATCCTGTGCGGTAACTTGCACCACAGTTACTTCGCTGGCTGTAAATGTGCCTGCTACAGGGTTTTGTGTTATAGTAGCGGCAGAACAGCTATCAGCAGCTGTAAACAAACCCGTAAAATCGGGCACCACACTCGAGCAATTGTTGAGTGCATTACTATCTGAAACAAAAGTAACTGCCGGAGATGAAGTAAAATAAGGAATAATACTATCGTAAACCGTTACATGCTGCACACAGGTTTTGGTATTGTTAGCGTTATCGCGGGCAGTCCATGTTACGTTGGTTACACCGGCGGTATAAACCGAAGGCGCATTGCTGGTTACACTCATTAAGCCGCAGTTATCCAGCGCTATCGGTGTACCTATGTTTACCCCTGCTATAGCACATGTATTACCCGGGGCATAGAAACTCGTATCGGCCGGGCAGGTAATAGTTGGCAATATAGCATCAGCCCCTGTACTTACCACCACCGGTGGAGAGACATGCTCGCAACCATAGCTATTGGTAACTGTAACACGGTAAGTACCCGGCGTAGCCATAATGCTTGCCGTAGTAGCGCCAGTGTTCCAGCGGTAAGCTACAAACGTACTATCGGCAGAAATAAGCACCGGTGACGATGGACAGGCATACACAGCGGTAGCAGGCACAATCTGCGCAGGCGCAGGGTATTGATTAATTTCAAGCGTATCTCTACCCGAGCATCCCATAGTATCACGTAAAAATACAGTATAGCTACCGGTATCGGTAAACAGCATTGGGTTGTTGCTGCTGCCATTCCACCAACGTATACTGTCGTACTCGCTGCGGAGGTTAACATACAAGGAATCGCCCGGTTCACATACGTACTGCACATCGTAAACATTCAGCTGTCCGCCGCGCAGGTTAATCATACGGAAGATAGTATCCTTACAACCAAAGTTGTTTTGGGTTACCACACCGTAGAATATTACCCCGCGCAAACCTACACTGGCTGGCGTAAACTGCCCTTCGGCTGTAAAGCCAAGGCCTAAATAACGCTTACCATCGGTAGTGTCAAAGTTTACAGCAGGGCTGGTAGTACAGTACTCCGGCAACGTGTAAGGCAGGTTGTAATACTTGCTCTTTACACCAATAAGTGCCGTGTCGGCGCTGGTACAGCCATTTTTAGTTACGGTGTATATCACGGTATCAATACCTTCTGTCATATACCGCGAGTTAAGCTGAGGCGCACCGGTTAAGCTATCAAAACTCAAATACCTTCCACTCCATGTTCCGCCGGCAGTGCCTGCAGAAATGTTATACAGGCCGGTAGCCTGGCACACGGTGGCAGGTGCGGTAATATTGGCATTAGGAATTACAGCGTTTACATGTACAATCGCCGCTTTTTGTGCCACACAACCATGTTCAGTTACTGTGCGGTTTATTGTATGGTACCCACCAGCGGCAGTTGCCGGCCTAAAGGTAGTACCAATTATACCGGGTCCGGTATAAGTGCTGTTAATTGCAGGCAATTGTATAGCCGGCATATTGATACAATACAAAGTATCTATAAAATCATCTACTACCGGTCTGTCGTAAACAGTTACCACCTTGCTGCTTATGCCGGTGCATCCTGTAGCCTGGTCAGTCCATGCATACTCAATCACATGTGGGCCTGCGCCTGCCGCCTGCGGGTTGAACAGGTTACCCGCGAGCCCATGACCGGTTAAGGTACCACCTGCCGGGGTAACACTGATAGCCACATTGTTTGTATTGTAGGAACAGTATTCTGCACTTAAACCTGTAAGTGTAGTAGCTGGTGCGGGTGTCACTTGCAGTAAAAATTCGTTGCCTATTAGCTGCGTACCGCATTTATCGGTTACCCTAAAGTTATATTGCTTCTGGTCGCTCAGTTTAATACGGTCAAAGTGCAATACTTTCTCGGTTGAATAGGTGTAGTAATTAAAGTTAGAATCCAAAGTAATCCAGGCGTAGGTAAGTCCTTCAGCATACCCTCCCAGCATAGGGTCTATGTTCACTTCCGAATTTTCGCAATATACCTGTCCGGCGAAAGAGTTACCGATAGTGATATTATCAACCACCTTTACATAATAGGTGCACGATGCATGATTGCTTGAATAATCGTAAACATTGAAGGTTACTGTATTGAAACCCGGGCCAAAAGTGTATACACTATTGGTGTCTATCACACTATTGATAGTATGCGATATGGTAAGCGGGCCCTCGCTGTTATCTGTAATGGTAGGTTGTGGCAACACGAATGTTGCTGTACAAACGCCCGAATCAGGTGCAATTGTATATATCTGCGTACTTCCACAATTAACTAATGGCGGAGTAAACTCCGTTACTATAACATTGGTAGAGCAATGTATGGTATCGCCGGTACCACGTACTATAAACATATATTTTTCCTCATGTCGCCCCGGCAGGAAATAGGCCCCGCTACCCTGGCCGCTTTCAAGCGCTATGGTAACACCCGGGCAAGGGTTTGGCTGACCGCTAATTTGATCTACTATGCCCGGCACTGGGTAATAAACTACTATACCAAAGCCCTGAGGGTCGGGACGTACTACGTTATCCACGCAGTTAGACTGCAACGGGTAGATAGGATTAACAGTAACCGTAAACATACAGGTATCAGTATTGCCTGCACTATCGCGCACTGCATAAATCTGATTAGTAACTCCCAGCGGAAACAAATCGCCCGGGTTTAAGCCCGACACTTTTGTAGTTATAGCGCATGAGCTGTTATCAGTACCTACCGGTGCTGTAAAGTTAACTATGGTGCCGCACATCTCATTGGTGCTGGCTGTAACGTTAGCGGGTGCTACAATTACCGGTGCCACGGTATCGCGGACGCTAATGGTAAAGTGCGCGGTATCTGAGCGGCCGTTAAGATCAACTACGGCATAGGTTTGTTGAGTAACACCTATAGGAAACACTGAACCTGCCGGCAAGCCACTCAAGCGCACGGTTACCAAACCATTGGTGCAGTTATCGGTACCCACCGGTTCGGTAAAGTTTATCACCTTGCCACAAGCGCCGTTATCTATATGCGTAATTATATCGGCCGGCGCGCTTATCTGCGGCTTTTCAAAATCGTCAATAGTTACGTTGAATGTGCACTGGGCGTATTTATTATTTACAAAAACCTGGTATGTAACGGCAGAGGTACCCACCGGAAAATAAGGCCCATTATTAGGCAAATAATTGCTGCTGACACACGTACCTATAGCATAGTTAGGGCTAAGCACCGGTGTTCCGTAATAAGGCACATAGGCAGTACACTCTCCGGGGTCGGCCTGGCGCACTATATTAGGCGGACATGTAAGGCTTAAGGTAAAAGTATCTATCACGTTTACATTATAAGTACAGGTAGCTGTATTGCCCGACTGGTCTCTTATCTGGTATTGCTGCACAGTGGTGCCAAGTTCATAATACCCCGAGAAAGACCCTGAAACAAAGCCTACCGGTGGTGTAAAGCAGCTGTTATCGCTGGCCGCTAATACGGGCACCGGAAGTTGTTTGCCGCATATAAACGGATTGATATCCACGGTGGTATCGTGCGGGCAAGGTGTGGTAAATACCGGCGGTATGTTATCTTCTACAGTAACACTAAATGAGCAGTATGATTTGTTGCCTTGTGCATCTTCTGCTTTATAAACAACCGTTGTTGTTCCAAATGGGAAAGCGCTGCCGCTTGGCTGACCAAATGCCAGGGTAGGCGTATAAAAGCTTAAGTCGTTATCAATTGCCGGTAGTATAGTCCAGTTAACCGCAGCAGTGCAGGCACCGGGGTCGTTAGTGGTAGTTACACTATTAGGGCAAACTATACGCGGTCCTTCGCGGTCAGATATAGTTATGCTAACGGTGCAGTAACTTACATTACCCCATGTATCCGTTGCTTTCCATACAGCGGTATGTTCGCCTATACTGGCGGTATCTCCGCTGCTTTTACCCGATACCTGCATAATAGATATTGCTCCTCCCAGGTTATCGGTGGCGGTAGGTGTGGCGTAGGCAATGGTAGTGTACGACTTACCGGTATCAGCTAAAAACCAAACAGGGTCAGGACAATTAATTACCGGTGCTATAGAGTCGCGCACGGTAAGATTAAACATACAAGTACCTACGTTGCCGGCCTGGTCGGTTGCGTTCCATACCTCCAGGCTACTGCCCAGTTGATGCCAGCCTATAGGGCCAAAACCCGAAACAAAATCCAAATCGTAATAAGTGCCGCAGTTTTCTGTAGCAGTAGGTGTAGCATAAAAGGTAAACGCAGTGGTATCACTACCGGTAATGTAAAATGTTTGGTTGGGTGGGCAGTTGAATACCGGGGGCTGGTTATCTACAACCGTTATTGTAGAGTTATAGTAGGACGTATTATCACTCGAATCTTTAAATTGGTAGTAGTAGGTGTTTACGCCCACTCCAAATAGCGTATCGCCTGTAATCAGGCCCGATCTGCCAATGGTTGTTATAACCGGCTGTGTGCAATTATCTGTTGCTGTTGCCAGTAAATAGTTCCAGTGCGCTGCACAGGTTCCGGGTTCGGCATTTATGTTAATGTTGAAATTTTGATTTACTACAGGTTTACTGTTATCCTCTACATAAATAGTGGTGGTAACATCGGTAGTATTGCCAAAGTCATCGCGCAGGCGGTGAACGATTGTATGCGTACCAAGTGGAAAAAATGTGCCTGAGGGCGGGCCCGAAATACGGGTAACATATACATAAGGGTCGCAATAATCAAACCCTTCGGGTACCTGGTAATATACAAGGGCGTCGCAAGTATTATCCGCACTTACCTGGTATGCGTTTCTGAATGGTTGGCGAACAAGCGGTGGCATGGTTTCGTGAAACAAACTTAAACGAGTCCTTTTAGTGCCGGCACAACCATAAGAATTTACGTTAGCCACGTAAATATCAATCGAATCTTTCGCCGGAAAGCCGAAGTATGGGTTAAATGTAAATGTGTTGGTATGGTATCCTAATGGGTGGGTATACGGAGATGTAGAATCAGTATAGAAATTGTAGATACCACCGCTGCTGGGCTGTATTGACATAGGTTGCCAATCGCAGATGTTTTGTAAGGGGCTTATCATATTTGGCGAACCTTGCGGCACAGGGAATACAGTATTCATAACATACGGCTGCTGCGAGCGCGATACGCAACCATTCAGCGATGTATAGGTTACTGTGTAATTGCCGTTATCACGTATAAATATTTTGTTTACACCGCTATCGCCGGTGCTCCATACAGTGCGGGGATATTGATATACTACATTGGGCCACACACCTGTAGCGGTATAAGGCACTCCCGTAACTTTTAACAAAGTAGAATCGGTTCCTGCACAATAAAAGCCGCTGTTGTAACCATCATAATCTATGGCAATGTTGTTAATAGGCGGCTCTACATAAAAATAGCGTTCGGCAGGAGTGCTCCAGCCACAGCATGATTCATAGGTTTGCAGGTAAACCCGTACCGGCTCGTATACATTTTGGTTGGGTGGAAAGAAT
>DATGXP010000286.1:0-3372 GCA_035298845.1 Chitinophagales bacterium | reverse complement strand
ACGTTAGGATGAATGTATAAGCCCATGGTGCCATCAAAATAAAAATTGGTAAAGTGCTCTGGCAATATATCATCTCCGGGCAACGCCAATGGTGTTACAAATGGTGTTCCATCTAAAGGAAAGAATAACTGTCCGCCATCGGGATGGTAATTAGCATGCCATAACAGAACACGTTCGTGTTCCTGTGTGATTTCTTTTTCGCGAATAGCATCAACGGGATTTACACTCCAGCCTAGCAAATACTCATCGTTCACAGCATTGTTTTTACCGAACAGATATTCGCCCTCCCACCAAAAATCGAAAACGCCACGCTTGGTGCCAGCCTGGTTACCGGTGCCGGCATCCACGGGACGGCCTTTCGTCTTGGGCCAGGTAATAATCTCTAAAGGAAATTTCTCGTACTCCTCTTTACTTACCAAACATCCATATCCCTTTAAATTATCGTTGGTGGCTATAATTGTTTTAGGCGTGTGCCATGGTAGTGAAGCCGGCACATCGGGCTGTAAGTAGTTAATAGCTGTTGACATAAAATCGATGGTGTAATTTATAGCAAGTATAACTGACTGGTGTTAAGAAATTGCGAACTAAACCTGAAACCCCTGATAGTAATTAACATAATAATTGCATAACCCGATAGTAAGATTTGGATAAACAGGTGACCCTACATTCGCGCGCTTTCCAAAATACGCCACCGTGAAATTTCTACATCTCGTTTTTTTGTTACTGGGCTTGCCGGTACTTGTATTTTCTCAGTCCACTTCTTCTATTACCGGCAGAGTATTGTCGAATATGAAGGAACCATTACCTGATGCCCGCATAACCATTGCTGGTTCCGGCCTTGGAACTTTTTCTAACGCTGCCGGTGTATTTGAATTGCAAAATGTGCCTGTGGGTAAAGTTAAGGTGCTGATTTCTTATCTCGGTTACAAAACGGACACTGTTCAAATAACAGTAGTGGCCAATCAAAATTTTCAGTTAGGAGATATAGGCTTAAAAGTAGAAGGCAAGAGCCTGAATGAGGTAGAAGTAAAAGGCAATTTAAAGAAAGGCAGCGATAAGAAGGCCATAAGTCTTACCCAAAACTCATCGCGCGTGGTAACTGTTGTATCTGCCGAAACTATGGGCAAACTGCCGGATAAAAACGCAGCTGATGCGGTAAAACGTATTGCCGGTGCAGCCGTACAGAATAATAAAGGCGAAGGCGCTTATATATCGTTGCGGGGCACACCACTTGATTGGACCGCCACATTGATTAACGGCGACCGGTTGCCTATAGCCGATGAAGAAAACACATCGCGCATTTTTGAGTTTGAGGTATTGCCCAGCGACCTTGTAGATTATGTGGTAGTAAGTCGTACCGTTACGCCGGATATAGAGGGCGATAACATAGGCGGCAGTATTAACTTTCTTACAAAATCGGCTGTAGATGAGCGCACGCTTAAAATAAATGTAGCGGCTGGTGCCAGTGTACTATCGCGCAAGCCATCGGGCAACTTTAATTTTCTGTGGGGCGATGTATCTAAGAACAAAAAATTCAGCTACGTAATTAACGGCTCCTACTTTGGAAGGTACTATGCTTCGCAATCGTACAAAATGGCCTACGGCAGCAATTACAACCATGGGCTTAACCGCTTTGAGTTGAAAGATTATGACGGCGACCGTCATACTGCTGGTGGCAATTTTGCCTGGGAGTATAAAGCCAATGATAAAATCCGGTTTGGCACCAAGATGCTCGCCGGCTACATGCTGGATAATAAATGGCAGCGCAAAACCATGTATGTGTACGATAGCGGCGAGGGTAAGGGCATCAGGCTGCAAAGCATTCATGGTAAGCTAAACAGGTTAATAGCTGGTGGCGAGGCATTTGGCGAGTTTAAACCTACACAACAGTTAAAAATTGATTTCCGTATAGCCTCTTACCACAACCAGTTTACGTATGGTAATGTACCTATTAAAGGCAAAGACCCGCGCAACGGTTATTTTACCGAGGAGTTTGGTATACGCAGTGTGTTTGTGTATACGGATGTAGATACTATTGACCTGTACGGCAATGCTTATACGGGAGCACCGGGCCAAATTCCCTTCCCTACCAAACTTTTAGATATAGATAACCCAACCGGACGTGGTGATAATTACAGAAACATTCAACCACAAATTACCACACCGGTGGTAGCTGATAGTTTTGAATTTAAGCGGGCTTTTTCTGAGCTAAACACTACCCGCGAAACAGACCCTATAACTACCCAGTTAGACCTTACCTACACAATAAACCCCAACATTAAATTAATGGCCGGTGGTAAGTTTAAATGGAAGTACGGCGAACGCCGCATCAGCTTTCATGAATGGCTGATAAACATAACCAGCCAGCAAAGCGCCGAGCCTATATACATGACCAGCCTGCAAACTGAAGCATTTGATGAGCGTGGTGGATATTTGAAAGAATATGGCAGCCCTTATGCCGGTACCTTTATGCCTTTTGTTACAAAAGAGCAAAACCAGAATTTCCTTGACCAATACGGTCACCGCTTGCGCGAACGAGAGATGAACCAATTGCACCCTGAATACAGCCAATGGGTGGGTTCCACTTATAAATACAGGGAGTATACTACAGCCGGTTATGTAATGGGCGATTTTCATTTTGGTAAACGCTTTAATATAGTAACCGGTGTAAGGTTAGAGAATACCGATATGCATGTGGAGAGTGATACGCTAAGCACCAAATACCAGATAGATACGGCCAGCGGACAGGTGTATTACCCATCAGAAAAGCGTGTAACCGATATACGGTACCTGGCTTTGTTGCCCGCGCTTAATTTCACGTTTGCCGTAAATGAGCGAATGAACTTACGGGCTGCCGTTTCGCGCACTTATCACCGGCAGAATTTTGCAGAGGTTAAACCCGGCTATGCCGTGGTGCGCTACACCGAGTTTGAATTCACCTTTGGCAACCCTAACCTTAAGCCGGCATACAGCTACAACTTCGATTTGATGTATGAATATTTTTGGGGCAGCAAAGGTTTGTTCAGCGTGGGCGCTTACTATAAGTTTATAACCAACCATATTTTCAATACCGCGCAGGCCGACTTTGATCCCCGCACTGGCATAGTTTACAAGTCGCCAACTAATGCCGGTAAGAGTTGGGTGTTTGGTTTAGAAGGTAATATACAGCGCCAGTTTGATTTTATTCCCTCGTGGGGTGCGGGTTTTGGTGTAAATGCCAATTTTACCTATTCACTATCGCGCATGCAGGTGCCGGGCCGTGATGGCAAGCAGGCCATGGCAGAGCAAACACCTATCCTCTACAATGTTTCATTGTTCTACGAAAAATACGGCGTAAACGCGCGCATAGCGCTTAACTATACTGGTGCTTAT
>DATGXP010000285.1:0-1687 GCA_035298845.1 Chitinophagales bacterium | reverse complement strand
TGCTGGCTACGCGGCTAATCCAATCGTTGCAGGTTAAGTCGCTTTGGTTGTGCAGGTGCACCGCACCCATAAAGGTCTGGTTCACCAGTAGCTCGGCCTGGCTGAGCGTAAAACCCATCTTCACCCCGGCCTGTATCATCGCCTCCATAAAATAATACACATACGCCGGTCCGCTGCCCGATATAGCCGTAGCGGCATCTATCTTGCCCTCATCCTCTACATACACCGATTTACCGGTGGTGTTTATCAGGTTCTGCATGATGAACAACTCCTTCTTATCTATATCGGCCGACGATGTAAATACTGTCATACCCATGCCTATCTGCGCGGGCAGGTTAGGCATAGCGCGCACTATTTTGGTTACACCTATCGCCTCATATATCGCGGCTATCTTTATACCCGCCATTATACTCAGCACCAGCTGACCGGGCTTTACATACGGCACTATCTGCCGGCCCAATGTGGCAAAATCCTGCGGCTTTACAGCCAGTATAATAATATCGGCCTGGCTTATAAACTCGCCCGCCTGCGGGTGTATGTTCCCCTGCGGAATATCTTTAATAGAAGCCACACTACCCGTGCTGCGCTCCATTACATACAAATCATCGGCGGCTATAAACCGCGATGCCAGAAAACTGCGCGCATAGGTTTTACCCATATTACCCGCGCCTATTATTAAAACTTTCATATTGTAGGTTGAGGCCGCGAATGTAAGGGAATAGAATGGAATAGCAGAACACCCAAAACGCCACGGGCATTAATAAAAGCTGTAACGGTAAAATTGTTGCTACCGATTAAGACCCGCTACTTTGATGTATTGAGTAAGCCTAATTCTTGCAAATCGGCCGAAGTAATAACGGGCGGCAACACGCCCTTTTTTATTTTAGCAATTACCAATTGAGCTGTTTTACCCGCAGTGGTGGTATCGGCAAAGCCATTAGTTCCTGCTAAGCCGGGTATGGTAGTTTGATGAATAAACAAAGAGCCATCAGCGTATACATCATAGCCAAACGTATTGTTGTCTGCCTTTATTACAAAGTAATTGAACTGGGTTACTGCTGCCGTCTTTATGTTTTCCAGGCGTTGCAGTTCTGCGACTTTACTTAACGAATCTGTTTGCTGCGCAGTAAAACTACCGGTTTGTGCCCGTAAGGTATAGCATAAGCCCGTAAACATTAATGGTAACAGCAGCTGTTTAAGCATATAGCAATTTACTTTGAATCTTTACTCAATTTATTTTGCAATAGTAATTCTAAACGGGCAATTCGTTCGTTTTGCGCATCAATCAACTTTTTCTGTGCTTCAATTTCAGCCTGCTGCTCTTGCATGGCTTTAGTAAGCACCGATACTACCGGCATTATATTAAGTGTTTGCGGCTGTAGCTTGCCTTCTCTTGTCAATCCATCTTTATCGCCGTTAACTGCACTTGGTATTACCTGTTGCAATTCATCGGCAATAAAACCTTCCTGCTGCACAGGGCTGCCTGTAAATATGGTGCCCTCTACATTTTTGTAATAAAAGCTAACCGGGCGCAAATTCATTACTCGTCCAATAGCGGTAGAGTCCATATTTAAAATACGGTCTTTAAGACGGCGGTCGCTGGTTACACCCAGGTTAACACCATCTACCCAGGTCTCGAGTTGCGTACCGGTCCAATAGAAGTTAAACAGATTACCACCAAAGGTAT
>DATGXP010000284.1:0-2086 GCA_035298845.1 Chitinophagales bacterium | reverse complement strand
ATATGGCGGCTGAGTGTAATTGTTATGCTCTCGCTGTTTGCACTGGTGTTTAATATTGGTGTGGCACTTTGGCTGGGCGAGGTACTGGGTAAATCATATTATGGTTTTTTTATTGTGGCCGGTTTTTACCTGCTTACGGGTGTGGTGCTTCATTTCTTTTTGCGCAGCTGGATTAAAAAGCCGGTAAGCGATTTAATAATAACGCAGGCGCTGCAATAAATACCCTATGGAAAAGATCGACAACGCAGAGCAGCTAAGGCAGGCTATAGAGGCCCTGGAGAAAACCCAGCAGGCAGAAGCCAATGGGGTAAAAACCCAGATGCATGAAGTGTATGAAAGTGTAAGGCCTGTAAACCTTATTAAAGGCACGTTAAAAGATATTGGAGAATCGGCAGAGATAAAAGATAGCCTGCTACGCATACCGGTGGCAATGGTTAGTGCTTATGTAAATAAACAGTTGAGCAAAGAGCCTGCGTACACATCGGCAAGATCGGTGCTGGCACAGACCCTGATAGATACTGCCGTGGACACCGTGAAGAGAAACCCTGAGCTGTTTAATGCCGTGGCCAAAAGCGCCTTTAGCTTATTGATGAATACAATACGCAATAAAAAAAGAGAGAAATAAATGGAAGAACCCGTTACACCCGCAGGCCCTGTTAAGTTACCCTTGTATGTAAAACTATCGCTGGTAGCGGTTGGTTTATATGCCGCTATAAGCATGCTGTATATTGCCCGCGATATTATACTGCCATTGCTGTTTGCAATAATAATTGCCATTACACTAAGCCCTGCTGTAAAGTGGCTAACCCTAAAGAAAGTACCCCGCGCTATATCTATAGCTATAGTTTTGCTATCGGCATTTACGCTTTCGGCACTGCTGGTGTTGTTGCTATATACGCAGGTTACCAAACTGGGCGATGCATGGCCGGCACTTAACGAAAGATTTAATGTATTGATTAGCCAGTGCACACAGTGGGCCTCCGGTTGTTTTGGGCTTAGCGTGCGTAGTATTAATACATGGGTAGCCAAACAGCAGGCTACGCTGATGCAAAACAGCACCACCTATGTGGGGGTAACACTTACGGCTATGAGCACCATACTGGCCGGTGCTTTTTTAACCCCGGTATACATAGTACTTATACTTTATTACCAGGAGCACCTTACCAGCTTTGTACACAAAGTGTTTGGCCGCGGCCGCAAAATTGTAGTGGGCGGTGTATTAACCCAAACCAAGGGTATTATTAAAGGTTACCTGGTGGGCTTGTTTGCCGAGTTTGTAATTGTATCGGTACTGAATTCTGCAGGCCTGTTGCTGCTGGGTATAGACTATGCCATACTGCTTGGTATAATTGGTGGGTTGTTAAACGTAATACCTTACCTGGGCGGGCTTATAGGGGTAGGCCTGTTTATGCTTATAGCGCTGCTTACCAAAGCACCGGTATATATGCTGTATGTGTTTGTGCTATATGGCATTATACAGTTTGTAGATAACAACTACATAGTACCTAAAATAGTAGGCTCGCAGGTTAAGCTTAACGCGCTGGTGTGTATTGTGGGTGTATTGTGCGGTGCGGCCCTGTGGGGCATACCGGGCATGTTCCTCTCTATACCGCTTATAGCCATCGTAAAGCTGGTGTTCGATAATGTAGATTCACTAAAGCCACTCGGCTTTCTGTTTGGCAGCACCGGCGATGAAGAAGCCAGCGAAACAGGTTTTAGTTTTAAAGGCTGGCTAAGGAAAGTGGGGTTGAAGAAATAAGTGGGCATAACCACTTAATCGTGCTTTCGCAACTCTTCCATTTTATTAATGTAGGCTGTTAATTCTGCAATGTATTTATCGGTAGTGTTCAGGCCACGCCCAAAATAAAAGGGAAGCTTGTTTAAGGGGATTTGAAAAATAAAACTATCTCCATTCTCTAATTCTATAGTGCCTACATACGATAAATGGCCTATGCTTTTAATTTGTTTTAAGGTATAACTTTGCTTTTTACCAATGATATTTACGATGGTTACCTCTGTTGTGTTTATATAAATACGTTTCATTTTCCAAATAACGATTAAGCCCGCTACAGAGAATAAACTGATG
>DATGXP010000283.1:0-3100 GCA_035298845.1 Chitinophagales bacterium | reverse complement strand
TAGGCACTACCAGGGTGTGGCCTTTGGCCAGCGGCGATATATCGAGAAAAGCAAAATGGTTTTCATCCTCTGCTATTTTGTAGCAGGGTATTTCGCCATTGATAATACGGGTGAAAATGGTTGGCATCTCTAAATATTTTATCCGGCATATGCACCGGCTGTTAAAGTCCTTCTCCTTTAGGAGAAGGATTTAGGATGAGGTCTACTCCATGGTTATCTTCAAAATCTCAAACTCTATAACACCGGCAGGGGTTTGTGCTTTGCCTATTTCGCCAATGGCTTTGCCCAGCAGGGCCTTGCCTATAGGCGAACTTACCGATAGTTTATTCTCCTTCAGGTTGGCTTCTGCCTCGCT
This sequence comes from Chitinophagales bacterium, assembly GCA_035298845.1. GTDB lineage: Bacteria > Bacteroidota > Bacteroidia > Chitinophagales > LD1 > Bog-950. The sequence goes on along the minus strand of DATGXP010000283.1, from coordinate 2,745 downwards.
TACCAGTGTAAACTTTTGCTGCTTACCCGATTTTTTATTCAGCACCTCTACTGTAGATAATATATTGGCTTTGCTCAGGTCTACCTGGCTCTCGTCCATTACGCGGGCGTTAGCCAGTTTGCCTTCCATTTCCGATAGCTTGGCCTCCAGGTGCCCTTGTTCTTCTTTGGCTGCATGGTACTCGGCGTTTTCACTCAGGTCGCCTTTTTCGCGCGCTTCCTGTATCGCTTTGGCTATTTCGGGGCGTTTAACGGTGCGCAGGTATTTTACTTCTTCCTGCAATTTTTCCAAACCCTCTTTGCTCATGTAAAATATATCTGACATACTATTTCTTTGTGTTAACTGATGATTAATGAACTATATGGTTACTATTTGTGCGCTTAGCCTAAAAAAGGAAAGACGTCCCGGTGAGGGACGTCTCCTGAATATGCTTACAAAATTATGAATTACAAGTTAAAGTGCAAGCCTATGCTGTGTGTGCCGGCATAAGGCTGTGTCATACGGTACGAGTAATCTATACCCAGCTTAGGGCCATCTTTTTTAGATGTAAGCGGCGCATCGAAGGTAATACCAGCGGCAAGGCCGGTGTATACGTTCAGGCGGGTATCTTTTTTAAACTGTCCGCTTTCGAAACGGTAAGCGGCGCGCAGCATCAACATTTCTTTCCAGCCAAACTCAAGGCCCACACCGTAGTGGTCATAACCAAAGGCGTTAGATGTAAAGTTAGCCAACACTGTTAAGCGGTAGTTTTGTTTGTAAACCTTAGGCTCTGTTTCAATCTTCTTACCCATCCAGATATCGTACGATGCACCAATGTTTAACTGGGTAGGCAACTCATACTTGTTTGGTTTGTTATCTACAGTTAACTGGTAAGTAGATGAAGAGATGATTTGCACCGAAGTACCCAGACCATCGCCGCGGAATTTCATAGGTGTACCTACGTTGCGCAGCGATACGCCGAAGTGGATATTATCTTTAGGGCCGGTTACATACTGCAAACCTGCATCTACCGATAAACCAAAAGCGTTCAGGTTACCCAGGCTCTCATTTACCATACGCACGGTAATACCGCCCGATATACTGTTAGAAAACAGCTTGGCATACGATATACCTATGTTTAGGAAAGTAGGTTTGTAGGTACCCAATCCACCTTCGGGATTTTGGGTAGTAGTGCGCTCAATAGCACCCAGGTTAAGGGCCTGTATGCTCAGGGCAACCACGTTGGTTTCTTTAAACTGCTGTGCTACGCCTGCATGGGCAATACCCACACCCGAGCCCTGCATCCACAAGGTATAAGCGGCAGCTATTTCAGTCTTTTTTGCAAAACCAATACCGGCAGGGTTTATGCGCTCTGCCTCCAGGCCTTTTACACCGGCACTGTTCATGCTCCAAAAGCCCGATGACCTGGCCCAGCCGTTCATCACCAGTTCGTAGGCTCCGGCCTCGCCGCGGCGGTCGGGGTTACCTGCAAAAACATTGCTGACAAACAAGCCGGCAATCATTGATATGGTTAAAATTTTCTTCATAATCCTTATGCTTTAATGGTTATCGCACTTTATTGTTTTATAAGCAGTTCCGCATGTGCGGAACTGCTCTTTATCTGTTTTTTTAGAAGTTAGAAGTATCAGCAGGCCTTACTGCACCAAACCACTTCAGGGTACGCTGGCCTAAGCCCGGAGCCTCTACCTGGAACAGGTAAATACCACTGGATATAGCAATGCCTTTATCGTTTTTCAAATCCCAGTCGAGCGAGTTATCCAGGTTTACATCCGAGATAGGCGCGCCATCGCTTATTTCTACCCGCTTGTTAGTGCCCGGTTCTACACCTATAGCACGTGTAAGCCTGCGGATAATGGTGCCATCCAGCGAGAAGATAGTAACCGTGCAGTTGTTAGGCAGGTTGGTAATCTTTACGCGGTTGCTGTTCTGGTCGGTTTCGTAAGTAGAGTAAGCCAGGTAAGGGTTAGGTACTACCCTGATTATATCCAGCGCACTCTTGGCCACTTCTTCATTCTTTTCGGTAGCGCCAAGGCCTTTGGTGCTAAACTGGTAACGTGGTAGGCCGCCATCGTTGCTGCCGCCCGATGCGTTGGTAACCAAGCGCTCGTAAGGTTTCTCTACACGCAACTTAACGGTAACTTTAGCCGGTGGTACAATCTTGTTGCCGCCCGCATCCGGGTTAAAGCTGTAACCCGGTGTAAGGTATGGCATAGAAGTCCACATCAAATCAAGGTACACAGGGCGTACATTGGCATTGATGCTAAACTGCGGAAGGCCACCTACATTGAACGCGTTATCTAACAACAGGCGCTGATTAGCCAAACCGTGGTCGTACTTGCTGCCCATTACATATACAAAGTGTTTACCACCAAAGTATGGTATCTGCGGTATCAGGTCCTGTGGCTGGAACACGGGGCTGTAAACTTCAGAAGTAGGGTTCCATAACATATCGGCACCATTCTGGTCAGCGTTTTCCGAACTTTCGCCAAAGGCCATGTTCAGACGCTCGCCGGTTTCTACATTAATAGCATAGCCAGGGAACCATGAACGACCGGTATCGGTAGTTGAGTTTATAAGGTAATCGCGTGTAACCGGGTTATTCCATACTTTAGAGTAAGCCCTTCTTATCTGGCCTTTGCGGGCACCGCCCTGGTTTACTTCCTCATCTTCACCGGTTTCGAATACTACACACTCAGTCCAGTCCTGAGGATTTGGCGAAAACACGATGTTTACGCTCGGTAGTTT
>DATGXP010000282.1:0-5327 GCA_035298845.1 Chitinophagales bacterium | reverse complement strand
CAGTATAAACTTATATTATTTTCATCATCACATGAAACTACTGGCGCGCTTCATATTCTGGCTTACCGGTTGGCGCATTGTTGGTGAGGTGCCAAAGCTTAAAAAGTTTGTAGCCATACTGGCTCCGCATACCAGCGGCTGGGATGTGTTTTATGGTTTTCTGGCCAAATATATTTTTGGCATACACTTCGCGTTTTATGGCAAAAAAGAAATTTTCGATGCGCCTTATGGCTTTGTATTCAAAGCACTGGGCGGCATACCCGTAGACCGCAGCAAACACAGCAACCTGGTAGAGCAGGCCGTGGCTACCTTCAATGACCGCGATGAGTTTATACTGGCACTGTCGCCCGAGGGCACGCGTAAGTATGTAGAAAAATGGAAGACCGGCTTCTACTACATAGCCCTGCAGGCACAAGTGCCCATAGTGCTCACCTACCTCGATTTTGAGAACAAGGTAGCCGGCATTGGCCCTACCTTCTACCCCACCGGCGATATCGATAAAGACATGGAGGAAATCAAGAACTTTTATCGCCCCATAAAGGGATACCACCCCGAAAAAGGTATACGATAAGGCTACCTGATTACACAACATTCCTGCCCGGCTGTTAAAGTCCCCTTTAGGGGATTTAGGGGTGTAACCTTTTTTAAATGTTGCCGTAAACAAAGTTGAACTTGTTAAATAACCCGCTAATATTGCGGCACACTGTCCTGAAACACATACGTACCAAACAGTATAGGTTTATAAATACAACAGGATACAAGATGCGCTCTGTTAGTTAAATTACATCTTTAAAGCATGAACTACGCACAACACCTCCACACAGCGCTCGACAAAGAAGCAGAAAACGTTTCGGTGCTTGCCCACTTAAACGAAACCAAACTGGAAAGCAAGCTTACGTTGGTAAGAAAGCAAATGGGTACGGCCCGCCGGTTTGAGCAGCACGATGCATTGCAACTGCTTAAAATTTGGGAAGAGCAGATATTCAACGCGCTTGAACTAAAAACGCAGCTGAACATAGAAGAGAACGAACAATCAGATTTGGATATGATGTTGCCCGAGCTGGCTGCATTTGAAATGATAGAAAAGCGCCAGGAGATACTGCGCACCAAGCTACTAAAAGACGACTATATTAAAACCGGTTTGTAAAAACATTCACCGCGTTTTTCCTTTTCAAAGCACGCTGGCAAGCATAAATTGCCAGCGTGTTTTTATTTATAACTCTCAGTCCTGCACCGTACCTAAAGCTACATTCATTTGTAGTTTTAAAATAACGACTACTTAGTAGTGTGAGTTGGTAATTGGCATCCACACTAAACAGGTCAGCCCTATTCGTATTACCCGCCTTGCAAAAGCCAATCATAAAAATATGGCCGGCAGTATCGGCAACCAGGTTTATGTTTTGATACGCTCCCGATACACTCGTATCCGGCATGGTGTAAGTTTCCTGCAGGGCATATCCATCATAAGTAGGCAGATAAAAATCAATGTGCTTCGAATCCCAGTCGCACACAGCAATAATCTCCCAGTCCACCTTTATAGCTGCGGTAGCGCCTGCAGTACTTCTTTTATATAGGCCTTTACGCTCAGCAACAGTTCTCTGAATTTCGCCATCCATATTTAATGCAATAACTTTTGCCTTATCCTTCGCCACATTGTCCTCCACCCCTACATATAACATATCGCCGTCCAGCTGACAACCACCGGCATGGCGGTAAGGGCTATCCAGGAATTTTACCAGCGTAGCTTCAGAATCTACCGGGGCCGAAACATAATACGAATAGCTACCCGAACTGCCGGTAAGCACAAGCTGTTCCTTTCCGTTACGGTTAAAACCTTGCACACCCTGTAAATGTCCACCGGCTGGTACTTTATGTTTTGTATTATAAAAATGCAATAGGGCTGGCTTAGAATCGGGAAGGCGCGCAAAGGCATCAGCTACATTATCAAGCCGTGAAACCTGAGCCATAGAAGAACTATATGCGATTACATAGAATAGCAAGAATAGAATTGATGAGGCTCTCATTTATCGAACCGGAAATAAACGAACAAGCGCCCGAAATTTTTACTGTCGTTTTCTATCCGGTGATATTTGGATTTTATATGAGGCTGCTGCAAAAACCGCTCAACCCGTTTACGCAGTTGTCCACTGCCTTTGCCCGGTATAATCTCAACCTCTTTAATACGGCACTCAATGGCTTCATCAAAAGCATCCTGCAAGGCTTTATCAATACCTTTACTGCTGTTAAATACATCGTGCAAGTCAACTTTAATACGCGCCATGGTCAAACAATTAGTGGGTAAATATTGAACAAAAAACATTTAACGCGCAGTTTTTTCTTGCTTAAACAAATAGCTTTACCTTACATTAAAATAAAAATTGCATGAGGCGTATAAAATCTACTTTACTTGCCCTGTTCGCTGGCCTTTCTCTGCTTAGCGTAGCTCAGGTGCATGATTCGCTATATGTAGATGGTACGCTGTACTTTAAAGTAAAAGATACCTTTTCTGGTGTCATGACTTTGCAGCACCCGGCGCTGTTGCAGCTTGTGCCTCTTTACCAGATGGATACCTGCTACCGGCCGTTTATGGGCTTAAACAACGATACGCTGGAGCAAACTTATTGCCTGCGTTTTTCCGATACTGCCAAAATGGATTTGTGCCGCGATACCCTGCGCACGCTGGCCATGATAGACTATGTAGAAAAAGTGCCTTTGCGCCGAACCAGTTTTGTACCTAACGATTTTAACGGCAACCAGTGGAACCTTTTAAAAATAAGTGCGCAACTGGCCTGGAATATTTCGCAGGGTTCTGCAAACGTGGTAGTTGCAATTATAGATAACGGAGTGCTAACCACCCATGAGGATTTAGCCCCTAACATGTGGGTAAATACCGGTGAGGTGGCCGGCAATGGGTTTGATGATGACTTAAATGGTTACACCGACGACCGTAACGGATTTGATGTAGCCGATAGAGATGGCAATACAAGCCCGCCGGCTGGCATTACTGCTACAGATGCATGGAACCACGGCACCCATTGTGCAGGCATTGCCTCGGCTGCTACAAATAATAACAAAGGGATAGCTTCTATTGGTTTTAATACAAAAATTATGGCCGTAAAATGCACGCGCAACAGCGCTGAGAGTGGCAATGAGTTAACAAATACCAGCGATGGAATTACCTATGCTATGCGCAACGGGGCTAAAATCATCAGCATGTCGTTTGGCAGCGAAGGCAGCTCAGTTACCGAACAGGTTTTAATGAACACAGCCAGCGGCAGGGGTATTATACTGGTAGCCGCAGCAGGCAATGACAATGCTACAACACCATTCTACCCTGCATCTTACACCAATGTAATAAGCGTAGGCGCTACCGACCAAACGGACCAAAAGGCATCATTTTCAAACTATGGGCCAACGATTGATGTAATGGCACCCGGTGTGGGCATTTTAAGTACAGTAGCCAGCGGCACTACTGCCTATTCATCTTTCAGTGGCACGTCTATGGCTTGTCCCTTGGTGGCCGGCCTGGCAGGTTTGGTAGTGGCAGCCAACCCAACATTTACACCTGCACAAGTAGAAGCACGGTTAAAAAGTAGTGCCGATAACATAAGCCTGATAAACCCAACCTTTACCGGTCAGTTAGGTGCCGGGCGCATTAATGCCTTCAAGGCATTGGGTGGCACTATTAGCAGTATTGAAAATGAAACACTGAATGCTATCGAAGTTTACCCTAATCCTTTTACCCATCAGTTACAGGTAAATATTACTCCCGGTACCGGGAGTGCAACAGCCGAATGGATGGATATGCAAGGAAAAAGTTTGAATAGCCTGATGCTACACGATGGAGAAAACACTTTGCAAACTACAGAAATGCCACAAGGGGTTTACTTACTGAAAATATCGCGTGATGGTACAAGCACTTGCCGCAGAGTGGTAAAGTTTTAAGCAGCACCCGCCATATCGGTAGTGTGCTCCTGTACTTTCACATTCTCTACCCAATCTTCATCTGCCACAGGTGCCGGCAGCACAACTGCATTGCCCAGGTAATCTACCCGTTTAGCGGGATAAATATGCGTAGTAACTAGGTAAGCTAAAAGCGATTCGCGGTCGAGCGATGGGTGAATAAACGGACGTAATTTAGTAGCGTGAAACTCAGGATATAAACTCCAGTGCAGATTGGGTTTCATGTGGTGGGCACCATGGTAACCGTTGTTAAACAATAACCAGTTTAAAAAACCACCGGTAAAGTTCCGGCTGTGGTTGTAGGGGTGTTCTTCGTCGCAGCCATCATGCTGAAAATAGTTGGTACCCACTATACCCCATGCAGCGTATTGATGTGGTATGGCTACAAATAGCAAAAAGCATTTCCAGTTAAATATTGCCAGGGCTACCTTACCTCCGATCACCAATACCATTTCCAGCGCATACTGCCAAAACCACTCGGGGCGCTCGCGGTACATCTTTTTAGCAAACCGGATTTCGCCTTTTAATATATCGCCGCTCATTATAAAAAAGAAGAAAAGCTGGTTTAGCAGGTTAATACGAAAACGTGCTTTACTGGTGCGAATAGCATCTTTAGGTGTTTGCGTATACTTATGATGGCTAAAATTATGCCCCGGCACATAAGCACTGGTAGAGTGCCCATAGCAAAAGCCAAGTACCACCTGGAACACCTTATTCATCCAGCGCTTTTTGAAAATGGGCACGTGGATAGTGTTATGCACTATAACCGCACATATAAACGACATAAGGCAATTAATAGCTACCCAAAACGCAATTTGCCAGCCATTCATATTGGGCCACAAAAACCACGGGGTAATGGCCACTGCAAAATACAGGGCAACATTTAACAAGGTACGCACATCAGCTGTATAACGAAGCATTATGCGAATGTAGCCTTTTATAGCTTAACAGCTTAGTGGCCTGCCCTTCCCATGGTAACGCACTCTATTTACTACAGTCTATTTGCTATCATTGCGCCGTGAATTTCTTTAAAATACCTGAGCACGGTAACAGCAATTACCGGATGGTGGCCAAAACCATTTTTGGACTGGAAGAACTATGCGCCAACGAGCTGAAAATGCTGGGTGCCGAAAGTGTAGAAATACACAACCGGGCGGTTAGTTTCGATGGCAACCTAGGTGTAATGTACAAAGCTAACCTGCTACTGCGCACAGCCCTGCGCGTATTGGTGCAATATGTAGAGTTTGAAGTAGAAAACGAGGATGACCTGTACGAACAGGTAAAGTCTATTGGCTGGGAGGGCCTTATTACTCCGAACGATACAATAGCCATTGATACCGTGCTGAACACCGATATTTTTACCC
>DATGXP010000281.1:0-2113 GCA_035298845.1 Chitinophagales bacterium | reverse complement strand
GTGGTATATGCTGCCGATATTTTGCGCTTAATGGGTGGCAGCGCAGAGGTAGTTCGCGATGGTGCTTCTTTTACCCGCATTATGTTTAGCAGTAGCATAGCCATCATGCTTATCTTTCTTATAAATGGTATTTTTCGCGGGGCAGGCGATGCTGCCATGGCCATGAAAAGCCTTTGGATAGCCAGCGCTATTAACATCGTACTATGCCCGGTGTTTATTCATTACTTTGGGTTGAAGGGTGCCGCAATTGCTACTACCATTGGTCGAAGTGCAGGTGTTGTTTACCAGGTCTACCATTTGTTTAATGGCAGTGGTATTCTTACCTTCTACCGCAGGCATTTTAGTATAGATACTGCTTTAATAGGATCAGTTTTAAACATTGCCTGGCCAGCTACATTACAGTTTATTATTGCCAGCGGTAGCTGGATTTTGATTACAAGGCTGGTGGCTGAGACCGGTGGCACTGCTGCCTCGGCCGGTTGCCAGATTGCTTTTCGCAATTTTGTGTTTTTTATTATGCCCGCCTGGGGCCTTAGCAATGCTGCCGCCACATTGGTGGGCCAAAATCTGGGTGCCGGTAAAACAGAGAGGGCCGTGCAAAGTGTTTACTTAACAGCCCGCTACAACGCACTTTTTATGGCATGTGTAATGTTGCTGTTCCTGTTTGGTTCCGGACCCATCATTCGCATTTTTAGCAGCGATGAAGTGGTAATAGCTTATGGTGTCAGGGCCTTGCAAATTATAGGGTCGGGCTATATTTTTTATGGCGTAGGTATGGTAATGACGGCGGCTCTCAACGGCGCCGGCGATACCCGCACACCTACTATCATCAACTTTGTTTGTTTTTGGCTTATTCAAATACCCCTGGCTTATTTACTGGCTATAGGCTTTAATTTAAAGCTGAACGGGGCTTTAGCTGCTATTCCGATAGCCGAAACTGTTATTGCTTGTGTTGCTTTCTATTTCTTCCGCCGGGGGAAATGGAAAGAGGTGAAGCTGTAAGAGAAATATTTTTAATTATTAAACGTTACTTTCGGAATATGAAAACAGTATTGCTTGTCTGTATCTCAGCGCTTACATTTTTATCTTCCTGCAAAAAGGATTGCTATTTCTGCCAGGTGGGTGGGGTTACCGAAAAGGTTTGCGATGGCAACGCACTTTATACTCCCATTAGCAAGGGGTGGCCTGTTTATGATGGCACTACTGGGGAAGAATATAAATGTAAATAGTATCGGCTTACATTACCGCTCACCAAAAATCATACTGCCGACCCGTATCAGCGTTGCTCCGTATTTAAGTGCAATTTTGTAGTCGGAGCTCATGCCCATAGATAGCTCTTTAAAGTGGGGGCTATCAACAAAATATTTTGACTTTACCTCGCCAAAAAGCTTTTGCAGCAATGCAAATTCTCCGGCAATTTGTGCTTCATTATCAGTATTGCTGGCCATGGCCATAAAACCGCATATCCGGATGTTTTTAAGCGCACCGTAGTCTGTGCTTTGCAATAGTTCATTTAGTTCATCGGTACTTAAGCCAAACTTGGTTTCTTCCTGCGCTATAAAAATCTGAAGCAGGCAATCAATAATCCGGTTCTGTTTTTGGGCCTGCTTATCTATCTCCTGCAGTAATTTTAAGCTGTCTACCGAGTGTATCAGCGAAACAAACGGGGCTATATATTTTACCTTGTTGGTTTGCAGGTGCCCTATCAGGTGCCATTCAATATCTTTGGGCAGTGCTTCGTATTTCGCAGCCATCTCCTGCACCTTGTTTTCGCCAAATATCCGCTGCCCTGCTGCGTATACCTTCACAATATCTTCTACCGGTTTCGTTTTACTTACCGCAACCAGCCGTGCATTAAAAGGGGCTATCTCGTTTAAAAGCTGTTTGTATTTTTCAATATCCATTTAGGGAGTAATTCTATTTTTGGGGCTAATCTATATGAAGAGAGTCATTCTGTTTGCACTTATTTTACTTTCTGCCTGCAAAGCTAAGCTGCCCGATATACCTGGTAATGTAATACCTATGGAGAAAATGGAGCTGATTTTGGCCGATATGCACATAGCCGATGCGGTGGCCGAAACGAAGGCGCAAATGGGAATGAGTGAACAACTAA
>DATGXP010000280.1:0-1815 GCA_035298845.1 Chitinophagales bacterium | reverse complement strand
GTAAACCAGCCAGCAGGCTAAACACAAAAAGTGTTACAAACGTATTGAACAGAACAGCCTTTCTCTCCTCCTCTCCTTTGTTAGGATATATAGAGAGCATAGAGTTGATTAGCCCGCTTACCCAAAAAAAACTGACCATGCCGCTTACCAGCAAAAAAGTTTCAAAATGGCCTATTTCGTTTTGGGTTAAGCTAAGTTTGGCATAACAAATGCCGATAAGAATAAATGTACCATACCGGATTAGCTGAAACAATTGAAGGGATGAAAGACTTGAAAATTTGAACACCGGTAATGGGTTTTGCGCCAAAATAATGTAATTATGATATTTGCTGGCTCCATTTTACACTGGCTTTTAGATTCCCCTCCTTCGCCGCAACCGCGGCGGCATTTTAAGGAGGGGTGGCTCGCCGAAGGCGAGACTGGGTGGTGGTGTAGCACACGTAATTACCAATATGTTGAAACAATGTACTTCTACACCAATTATTAATAGCTTTGAAAACGAAAATGATAACCATGAAAAGAACAGCCCTGCTACTATCTGCCACTATTATAATAGCTACTCTTACACTTGCCCTGCAAACCGATAAGTCTGTAATGGAAAAAAACGGCATTAAACTATCGCCGGCACCTGCTACAACCGATTTTCCCAATGCCGGGCTAAGCCTCAAATCGCCTTCGCCTGGTGCAGCAAAGGCAGGTATAGATACATTTAAGTTTGATGTAACTAACTACACACTGGGCGCACAAACACCCGATGCCGACCAGGTAATGTGTGCTAACAGCGCTAAAGGGCAGCACATTCACTTTATATGGGATAATGCCCCCTATGCTGCCTCTTACTCACCAAACTTTGCGCAGGATGTAAAACCGGGCCACCACGTATTGTTGGCGTTTCTGTCGCGCTCGTATCACGAAAGCATAAAACACCCGGGCGCTTACATTTTAAAAGAGTTTAGCGTAGGGCCAGATGCAAAAGATAATTTTAACGAAAAAGCACCACACATTTTCGCCAGCCGGCCCAAGGGAGAATATATTGGCGAAAAAGAAGTAAAGCGCGTAATGCTCGATTTCTACATGCTTAACTGTACCCTGTCGCCAAAAGGGTATAAAGTTCGCGCTACTATAAATGGTACTGAGTTTATATTAACAAAATGGCAACCCTACATGATAGAAGGGCTTGCTCTAGGTGCAAATAAAATAAAGCTGGAATTACTGAATAAAAACAATAAACCGGTAAACTCACCTTACAACGGCACAGAGCGTACTATTACTTTAAAAACAGATCCTCTTAAATAAGCTATTGGCAGGTATTTGGTTTTATTATAGAGCTGTTTAGCGGTCTTTGTCTTAATACTAAATACTTTATACTCTCTACTTTTTTGAAATATGCTGTATATAATTATTTTTGCGCCGATTCAACACGGTGGCTGTAGCTCAGTTGGTTAGAGTAGCGGTTTGTGGTACCGCTGGTCGTGGGTTCGAGCCCCATCAGCCACCCATCATAAATTCAGAATCCCACATTCTGGATTAGGAAGTAAAAAGAAGGTCGGCGACATGCTGACCTTTTTTATTTTTGTTTTAGTTCAAACAGAAGACAATATGAGAAAAATAAGATTTCGCGAAGCTCTGCGCGAAGCAATGAGCGAAGAAATGCGCCTGGACCCATCGGTATTTTTAATGGGCGAAGAAGTAGCCGAATATGATGGTGCTTATAAAGTAAGCCAGGGTATGCTGGCCGAGTTTGGTGCCCGGCGTGTAATAGATACACCAATTGCAGAACTTGGCTTTGCCGGTATAGCCGTAGGTGCTGCCATG
>DATGXP010000279.1:0-9778 GCA_035298845.1 Chitinophagales bacterium | reverse complement strand
GGGTTTATCGGTAGCGCCTGCATCGGCAGGATTCAGGGCCTGGGCATCGAGTACTTTTAGTATCAGTGCCTGTTTTTCTAGTTTTTCGCTGCCTTTAATTTTTAGTTTTTCTGCTACTTCGCGAAGCTCGGGCAGAATCATGTCATTTAACTGAAGAATGTCGTACATACAGGTAGTTAATTTAAGCGGAGAATGTTTTGTGTGTATAGGTTAAAAAGAGAATTCATTGCGAACAGGCCGGAAAACACTTGCGTGTGTATCGGGAAGCCATTTTACGATTTTGGAACTTTTTTGAACAGTAAATTAGTTGGAAGAACTAAACCCTGCGAGATTTTACTATTGGATAACAATGCAATGTTAGGTAAAGTTTCGGAAATGCCAAACTTTTTAAAAAAGCTAGTTCCCTGTTTAGGTTTATTCACAAAAAACGCCATCAGCCGGTTTTGCGCGGTGCAGCTTTACTTATTCATTCATACGTGGTGCGTAGCGCGAAAAAATGAATTTCTATATTCGCCGCTCACAATTATTGATGTATGCTGGAAATTATTGCCATTCGCAACAACGCCGAAGAAATTAAGCAACGCCTTGCGGTAAAGAATTTTAAAGATATAGTACTGGTAGATGAACTGCTGGTGATAGATGAAAAACGCCGTAATATTCAAACCAAGCTGGATGAAAACCTCTCGCGCCAAAACATAATTGCTAAAGAAATAGGTGAACTATTTAAACAGGGCAAAAAAGAAGAGGCCGATAGCAAGAAGGCTGAAACAGCCAAACTGAAAGAAGAATCGAAACTGTTTGAAGCCGGTTTGGCCAAAACCGAAGAAGAGATAAAAGATATACTGGTGCGCATACCCAATACGCCACATAAGTCGGTGCCGCTGGGTAAAACACCCGAGGATAACGAAGTGGTGAAAACAGTAGGCGAAATCCCAAAGTTATTTGAAGGCGCATTGCCACACTGGGAGCTTGCAAAAAAGTACGACCTGTTTGATCTGGAGCTTGGTGTGAAAATTACCGGTGCCGGTTTTCCGGTTTATAAAAAGCAAGGTGCTAAGCTGCAACGCGCACTTATCAGCTTCTTTTTAGATCATGCTGTAGAGGCCGGTTATATGGAAGTGATTCCGCCGCACATGGTAAACGAAGCGAGTGCTTTTGCCACCGGTCAACTGCCCGATAAAGAAGGGCAGATGTATGTAACCAAAGAGGAAGGATTTTACCTGATACCTACAGCCGAGGTACCGGTTACCAATATTGTGCGCGATGAAATACTGGATACACTGCCTGCTAAGTTCACCGCCTACTCTCCGTGTTTCCGTCGCGAGGCCGGCAGCTATGGTAAAGATGTGCGCGGCCTAAACCGGGTGCACCAGTTTGATAAAGTAGAAATTGTGCAGATAGTACACCCTGATAAAAGTTATGAAGTGTTGGAAGAAATGGCCCAACATGTAGAAACACTTCTACAAAAGCTGGAACTGCCTTACCGTATACTGCGCCTGTGTGGTGGAGATATGAGTTTTGCATCGGCGCTTACCTACGATTTTGAAGTATACAGTACCGCGCAGCAACGCTGGCTGGAGGTAAGCTCGGTTTCTAATTTCGAGACATTTCAGAGCAACCGGATGAAAGTACGTTTCCGCGATGAGAACAAGAAGACACGCCTGGCACATACACTAAACGGTAGCGCACTGGCCCTGCCGCGTATTGTTGCATCACTGCTAGAGAACCACCAGACTGCCACCGGTGGTATTAACATACCTAAAGCATTGCAACCGTATACCGGTTTCGCCACTATATCTTAAGCGCTGTATAGGCTTTGTAAAGCCGGCATCTTGTAATGCCTAATCAATTTTTAATAAAGAAGGACTAACCTTCTTTATTAAAAATGCGTCTAATCACATGTGCAGTACTTCGTCAAGTATTTGCTACAAATTGTGCTATGTCAATGCTCTAATTAATTTCTAATTATTAGCAGAAAAGCATTAACTCATTCAATGGTAGTTGTTTTTGGTGCTGCTACATAGGTAAAATACTAATTAGTAAACCTTGGCACTATTGTAGTCCGATTGTGGATAGCTTGTGAATATGACAGTTCCGTGACAATGGATGTGTAATATTATCTGAAAACAAGCGTTACACTTGTATAATACTTATTGATAATAAAAATCGCTTTGTATGAAAACAGACACATCCATGAATTTAATGCTGGTAGTGTTCTGTGTTATCCTGATAGGGTTTGTTCTTCTTAATGCCCGTATGAGCGAAGTGCTCTATAAAAAACAGGCAGAGCTGGAAAAGCGAACGGAAGTAGCGCGATAACGCACAACCAAACTACCTGATAATTGTAACCTTATTCGTTACAGTTCCGCTACCGGTATCTGTTTTCACCAGATAAAAACCGGAAGGCATAGAACCTCCACCGGCTGTATTCAACCCTTCTTTCAATTCAATTTGTAAAACCTCTTCACCGGTCAGGTTGTAAACTTTAGCAATAGCCTTGCTGATGCCTGTAAGCTGAATAGTAAACATGCCCGTAGATGGGTTAGGAAAAACATGCAATGCCACCTCGCTGCTTATATTATTAATGCCCGAGTAGTTAAACGATTGTTGCAACGCCTTGAAGGCGTTTACCCTGCCAAAGCCCATGCGCGGACACCAGGTGCCGTTTGCATAACTCGAATCGTAACTGCAGCCCACTTTATCGCAACCCTGTGCCATAATATTGCGCACATCTTCGGCGCGCAACTCCGGGCGCAGGGATAATACTAAAGCGCCTACAGCCGCAGCATTGGGGCAGCTGGCCGAGGTGCCCCCAAAGGTTAATTCATATTCATTATTCGAAAAGCCATTTGTGCCTGTCATATCGGTAGTAGCAATTCTTACACCCGGTGCTGCAAAATCGAGCCCGGTGCCATAATCGCCGCTCCAGTTAGCGCCGCTGCAATCGCCGGGTGCTACCGGCATATCGCACATGTTGCTGGCATTTACCGATATAGTTTCGGCCATAGAGCCCGGCCATAGCGGCCCCTGCGTAGTGCCACCATTACCACTGCTGTGAAACATAGCAATACCTTTACCCCCACGGGCATTGGCGTAGGCATTGCGTATGGCATCTTCTACCGGTAGCGCACCACCGGGTAATATGCCTATAAGTTCATTAGGCAGTGCCCACGAACTGCTCAGGATATCGGCACCCGCTACGCTCCAGGCCCAACCTATAGCGTCGGCAAACGCGTCGGCAGATGAATAAGGTAGTGGCTCCGAACCACCGGTAAGCAGTATGTAATAAAAGGCCCTTACGGGTATTATTTTGCAATCGGGTGCTACACCCACGCAGCCTATGCCATTATCTTTTATGGCGCCAATAATACCCGCGCAGCAGGTACCATGTCCATCTTCAGGATATACCGGTGTAGGGTAGCCATCGGTAGAATCGCCAATAGCATCATGGCCGGGCAGCAGGTTGTCGCGCAGGTCGGCGTGCAGGGTGTCTACCCCCGAATCTATAAGCCCCACTTTAATAGTAGCTGAGCCTGTTGTCAAAGTCCATGCGCTGTCCACATCCATATCAGCGCCCACAGTGCCGCTGCCCTGCACGCCGGTACCTGTATTTTTAATGTGCCATTGGCGCACAAACAGTGGGTCAGCGCATACAATAGGGTTCAGCAAATAATTAGGGCTTGCATAATCGCACCAACCCTGGTTAGTTATTTCGGCGCACAAGTCAACCGTGTTTTGTTGGGTGGCTTTCAGGTTTGTTACCTTATACAGGTTAGGTATGTATTTATCGGCTACCGGTGCTGCAAGGTTTAGCTGTTTCAGCTGTTCGCGCAGCAGAGGCTCAAAGTTCTTGTCTTTAATTTTTACAAAAAAAGTGTTCAGCACACCTGCTTCGTGCCCACTGCCATCGGCAATAAAAAACGAAACAAATTTTACCTGCGGCAATGCTGTAAAATAGCTGGTGGCTGCACTTATATTTGCCGTATTGCAAATAGTAAGTGTCGGCGATGGCAAATGCGTGAAACCGGTTACTGCACCCGATGCACGAATAATAGCTGCCTTCTCTTCGGCAGATACGCCCTCGTTAAACAGCACTATCAGCTTATCGGTAGCTATGTGGGTTTTATAAGTGGTAAAGTTATTGGCGTGTACAATTTGTGTGCTAACAAAGCATAACAACAGCAGCAGAACATTTTTCATAATAATTTTGAGCGGTAAAACCTGTTTAAGGATTTGATTTAGGGAACCAAGGTATAAATGAATTGGTATTTCTTTTATACCGGCTGTATTCGTCGTTGCCTTCGTACTTTTTCTCGAGCATGGTTACACCCGATACTTTTAACAATAGGAAGGTAATAGTAACCGGTGCCAGTACCGATAGGTACCATTTGCCCGATGGAATAGCCAATAGAAAAATGCCCCACCACATTACCGCCTCGCCAAAATAATTGGGGTGGCGGGTATAGCGCCACAGGCCGGTGTTCATTACCTGCCCTTTGTGGTGGTGCCCGCTGCGGAACATATACATCTGGTAATCGCCCAGCGCCTCGAAGAAAAAGCCAATACACCATACCGCTACACCCACCGGGTATAGCACCTTGTATGATTTAAAAACCGATAAGTCGCTGTTAACTACAACCACAGGTAGTGTATTAATAAACATAATAAGCCCCTGTAGCATAAATACCTGTAAAAAAGAGCGCAGCAAAAAATTGCTGCCCCATTCCTTTCGCCAGTTGGCATACCGGAAATCTTCGGGCTGGCCAATGTTGCGTATAGCCAGGTATATACCCAGCCGCAGCCCCCACACTATTACCAGGTAACTCACCAGCTTTTGATGGAAGCGCAAATCGCCGTAAACAAAAAAGGTAACGATAGTAACTATTACAAAACCCAGGCCCCAGCCTATATCAACTATGCTATTGTTCTTCACCACCTGCGCTATCACAAACATGATGCACATAAACGAGAAGATACAAATGGCCGATAGTAGAAACGGGTTCATTGCCTAAAGATAGGAAATCCACGCATATAGCCATTGATTAATCGGGTGAGAGTTGATGCCGAATTTTACGTTGCCACACATAAGTCCGTAGTGCTACCAAAATACTTGTAAAAAATGTAATGGGTGCAGCATATAATGTATACTGCACATATTCCCAGCCAAATAAGTATGCGAAGAAAGAGCTTCCGAAATTAAGCGCAATGCCGCTCAGGATTAATGACAATAAGGTGACAGCAATAGCCGTGTTAGATGACGCCCTTTTGAATGAAGCTATAGCAAGTAACAACAATCCCCCTGTGGAGTATGGTACAAGCCAAACGGTGAGAAGCAGCATGAGGCAAAATCTTTTCAATAAATAATTTTGAATTTCTGCCTTCTTCATATTCAGGTTACTGTAAAATATGAGCTAAATATATAATTAATGCTACTGCACCAAAGGCAAAAGCGTAGTTAAGTTTATAGCTATAACCGTTATTCTCTATCCGCTTTGCGTGTAAGTAGGTAGCCAATAACCTTCCTGCTCCCTGACCGGCAAACAATAACTCAGGCATACCGGTTAAGCGCGCTATAAGTGCAGTAAGAACAAACAAGGTACTTTCTACCACACCCAGAGTGGCCAGGTGGCCTATGTAATCTATCTTCTCTTCAAAGGTGCGGTTGTAAAGCAGGTTAGTAGTTACCAGCAATACAAAATACATCAGCACCACCCCAAACATCATTACTATATCATCTACACCCGCAATTAAAGAAAACAGGTAAATGCCCAGCGCTGTGTAGCCAATACCCGCTACTATCAGCGCTATCCTCCAGCCTATATTAAAATCGGGCGCACAATCAAAACCCACACCGCCGTAAAAAGAGCCGGCTATTACCCTGCGGTTGTAAGAGATAAACTTATAAAGCGGCGTAAGCATCTTTTTAAACCAGCCACTTGTAATCATGGGCTTAAATACCGGCAATGCGTTGGCTACAATTAAGGTAAGCGCATCTAAGCCATATAGCACCTCACCGGTAGTATTATCTACCAAAGGTATTTCGTGTCGCGCGCGGTCTTTATCCAGTTTGGCAAGAGTAGCAGTATCCAGTTCTTCAAAATTCTTTCGCCCCTCTTTATCCAGCATACCTTTTTTTACAAAGGCATGGCTGTAGATATCGCACATGGGGCAGGTGTTATCGTAAATAAGTGTTTTGTCTTTTAAAGTTTTCATGGCTTTGTTATTTAAGTATGTGAAACTCCCGTTCTTCAATAAAATTAAGCTCGCGTTTGCAAAGGAGGGTATAGGCAAATAGAATAGCTTGCGGAATAACTATTACCGTGGCAATAAACAGAAAGGCGTTGTATGGCCCATTGTAGGTAAGCAGAATAAGAAAGGTCAGATACAATACAGACCCGAAAAAATGCTTTATCCTCCATTGATAAAATCCAATGCTTTTATGTTGCAGAAACAAGTGCAGCGCACTACTGCACAACTGGTAAAAGCCTATTATAAGTTGAAACAGCAACAGCATGTAAGGTATATACCAAATAAATATTAATACGGCCCCATCTGCAACCAGCAGTAGCAACTGAAGGTGATAATCATATTTCAAAATTGTTGTTTTCATAATCTAGTTTTTGTTTCTAAACTTTCAATAAAAATTGAAACATTGTTTGCTTTTTAAACCCCTGCCAAACAGCAGGGGTTTCTTTATATTTTACTTAGCTATCATCTTCATCAGCGTGCCGTAAAACCAGCTCTGGTCGGCCAGGGTAAGTTTGTCGGCTATGCGGTCCATGCTTTCGGCGTAGCTGTCTATATCCTCTATCATTTTTATAAACGTCTTGTATTCATCTTTTTTCTGCTCTTTATCATCTATCATTTTCAATTCGCGCAGGGTCTTGCGTAGTGGATCTATCTCGCGTTTGCGGCGCTCCCGTATTATCTTTACCGCCACTTTCCATATATCCTTTTCACCGGCAAAAAACTCAGCCCGTTCGCCCAGTTTGGTTATGCGCTCGGCAAGCCCCCAGTCTATAAGCGCGCGCATATTCATGTTTACGTTGCCGCGGCTTACATCCAGCAGTTCCATTATCTGGTCGGTGGTAAGCGGCTCGTTGCTTACCAGCAGCAGGGCATGTATCTGCGCCATAGTGCGGTTAATGCCCCAGTTGGTGCCAAAGGTACCCCAGGCTTCTACAAACTTTGTTTTGGCTTCATCCAGTTTCATGATGTAAAGGTAAATGCAATTTATTGAACTTTCAAAATATTTTGAAAGATTAGTTTTTCACCGGGAAACTCCATTACAGGTATTCCTGTATATTTGAAAATCCAATACACCCTCGTGAATCTACTGTTAAACGACATAGCCTCTTTCGAGCGCCTGTTCCGCAGCCAGCATGCGGGCCTGGTGCTGAGTGCGCATCGCATACTTAACGACAAGGCCCGGGCAGAAGATGTAGTACAGGATGTATTTTTAAATCTGTGGCAAAAGCGCGAAGAGGTGTCGGTAACCGAAAACCTGCCCGCTTACCTGCACCGCGCAGTTACCAATCACGCCATCAATATATATAAGCAGCAATACAACAAACTGGTGCAACATGCCGAAGACATGCCCGAACAAACGGGCAATGCGGCTGCACAGGCAGATACTGCATTAATTGCCGGAGAGTTGAGCGAAAGAATAGAAAAGGCTATAGCCAGCCTGCCCGATAGTAGCCGTGGCGTGTTTATGCTCAGCCGTTTTGAGGAGATGAGCTATAAGGAAATAGCTGAAAGGCTGGAGATATCGGTAAAGACTGTAGAAAAGCATATGAGCAATGCCTTAAGACACCTGCGGAACTATCTGCCGGTATTGGTTTTAATGGGGCTAAAAATATTTTTTGAATTTGCGGTAGGGTGTCTGCCGTTTTAACTGTCAGTATAGTAGAAGCCGATAATGAACACCGAAAAACAATATGAACTGATTGCCAAATCCCTCTCCGGAAATATTTCGGACCAGGAGAAAGCAATGCTTGAGCAGTGGCTGGGCGAGAACGCCGAAAACGCCACCGTATATGCGCAGGCAAAGCGGGCATGGGAGCTTACCGCGGAGCAAACTGTAGTTGCCGATACAGATGCAGCGTGGCAAAAGCTGAGCAGTTTGATAGCTGAAGGTGAAAAAACAGAAGTTATCCGCATTAGCCCCGTGGGTTGGTTTACCCGCATTGCAGCCGCTGTAGCAGTACTTGTTGGTATCGGGTTTCTGTTCAGTACTTTCTTTGATAAACAGCCCCAAATGAAAACTATCGCATCGGCTAATGAAATGCTGAAAGTTGTATTGCCCGATAGCTCGGTGGTGTGGCTGAATAAAGGCAGCCAGATTGCCTACCTCGAAAATTTTGAAGGAGATAAGCGCGAAGTAAAACTAACAGGCGAAGCTTTTTTTGATGTAGTACATAAAGAAGACAAACCATTTGTGATAGAAGCAAACAAAACTACTATTACAGATATCGGTACGTCGTTTAATGTAAGGGCCTATAGCAATGAACCGCAGGTAGAGGTGTCGGTAGCTACCGGCGTGGTGGGGTTTTCTTCAACTAAAAAGGAACAGGTAATTCTTAATGCCGGGTATCACGCTGTGTTTGATTTGAAGAGCGCCACCATACACAGCGAGCAAAACAAATCGGCCAATTACATGGCCTGGAAAACCGGGCAGCTAATGTTTGAGAATAATACCCTGGGCGAAGTGGCGGCAACCCTTAGCCGGTATTACAATACCAACATAGTAACAGATAGTGCGGCGGCAACCATACTATTTACCGGCAACTTTAATCATGCGGGCATTGGCGATGCAATGCGGATACTTGAAACCAGTACGGGTGTAGAAGTTAGTAAACAACAAAACGGCTATAATATGTCGGCCAGATAAGGCAGCCGTTTTATCCATTCACTTTTCGTAACTTTAAACTATTCAAAAAAATGAGAACCATTTTTGCAGCTATACTATTGCTTATTGCGGCCGTGGCATACAGCCAGGTAGCCACCGATAAGCTGGTAAGTGTACACTACAACAATAAATCAGCCGAAGAGGTACTGAAAGATTTGCAGCAAACGCAAAACATCTCTTTTTCATACGCCCCAACATCACTGCCGTTGGATAAAAAGATAAACCTGAATGCCGATAACAAACCGGTAAAATGGGTGATAGATGAACTGGCGCAGAAACTGGGTGTGCAATACGAGATAATAAATAACCAGGTAGTATTTAAAGCCGGTAGCAAAGTCAAGGCCGCGCCAAAACAAAACATACGCGGGCAGGTAATAGATGAAAGCACACAGCAACCGCTGGAGGGCGCTATTGTAAAAGTGTTGAACACCGAACCCCTGCTGGCTGCCGTAACCGATAGTACCGGTAGTTTTAAGATAGAAGGGGTACCTATAGGCAGGCGCAGCATTAGTATTACTTACCTGGGCTACAACGAGAACGTGCTGCCCGATTTAGTAGTAGATGCTGCTAAAGAACTGGTGTTGAGTGCCCCTATGAAAGAGAATGGTGTGAAGATGGCAGAAGTAACCGTATACTCGGCCAACCGTGGCCAGGCCATGAACGAAATGGCCAGCATGAGTGCTACTTCTATATCCGCCGAGGAAACAAAACGTTTTGTAGCAGCCGCCTTTGATCCTGCACGGGTGGCCCTTAATTATGCCGGTGTTGCCTGTAATGGCGATATGAACAACGAACTGGTAGTGCGGGGTAACTCTCCTAAAGGGGTGCTGTACCGCATGGAGGGTGTAGAGATTATTAACCCCAATC
>DATGXP010000278.1:0-1667 GCA_035298845.1 Chitinophagales bacterium | reverse complement strand
TTAACAGGTATTGTAAACCACCCGGTGCCGCTGGTTAAAGCCAATACCGGGTGGGTAAGCAAAAAATGTTCTTGAAGCGTGTTTTAACTGCCTGGATTTGTCCTGGTTCTAAGGTCTTTGTTCCTGGCTCTGATCTATGTCTGTATTACGCCTACGCTGAACTGCTTAGTGATAGGGGCCTGGTTAGCCGCCTCAATACCCATAGAGATTACCTTGCGGGTATCCAGCGGGTCAATAATACCATCAGTCCACAAGCGGGCGGCAGCATACTTAGGGTCCAGCGTTTTATTATAGCGGGCCTTAATCTTATCCAGCAGTTTCTTTTCGTCTTCTGGTTGTATTTCCTGTCCTTTGGCTTTCAGTGTGCTTACTTCTATTTGCAGCATGGTTTTAGCAGCCTGGTCCCCTCCCATTACAGCAATGCGCGAGGTTGGCCAAGCATATATCAGGCGGGGGCCGTATGCCTTGCCACACATAGCGTAGTTACCCGCACCGTAGGAGTTGCCAATAACTATAGTAAACTTAGGCACTACACTGTTAGAAACAGCATTCACCATTTTGGCACCATCTTTAATAATACCTCCATGCTCGCTACGGCTGCCTACCATAAAACCGGTAACATCCTGTAAGAAAACCAACGGCACTTTCTTTTGGTTGCAGTTCATTATAAAGCGGGCGGCCTTATCGGCGCTATCGCTGTATATCACTCCGCCAAACTGCATCTCCCCTTTTTTACTCTTCACCACTTTTCGCTGGTTGGCTACTATGCCTACTGCCCAGCCATCTATACGGGCGTAGCAGCAAATAATACTCTTGCCATAATCCTCTTTGTATTCTTCTATCTCGCTATTATCTACCAGGCGCTTTATAATCTCGTGCATATCATACTGGCTGGTAATGCTCTCGGGTATTATACCATAAATTTCATTCTCATCAAGCGCTGGCCTGGCCGGAGTTGCGCGGTCGAAACCTGCATCGGCCGGTTTACCAAACTTATCTACCAGGTTGCGGATAGTTTTAATGCACTCCTCATCATCTTTCATTTTATAATCGGTAACTCCCGATATTTCGCAATGAGTAACAGCCCCACCAAGCGTTTCATTATCTACCTCTTCTCCTACAGCACTTTTTACCAGGTAGCTACCCGCCAAAAACACAGAGCCTGTACCTTCCACTATCAAGGCTTCATCGCTTAATATAGGCAGGTATGCCCCACCTGCTACACAGCTACCCATAATAGCCGATATTTGAGGTATGCCCATAGAACTCATAATAGAGTTGTTGTAAAATATACGTCCGAAGTTTTCCTTGTCAGGAAATATCTCATCCTGCATAGGCAGAAACGCGCCCGCGCTATCAACTAAATACAGCACCGGTATATGGTTCTCCATAGCAATCTCCTGCGCCCTAAGGTTCTTTTTGCCGGTAATAGGAAACCAGGCTCCCGCCTTTACAGTAGCATCATTAGCTACCACCATGCACAAGCGGCCCTTTACATAACCCATTACCACTACCACACCACCCGATGGGCAGCCACCAACCTCCTCATACATCCCCCAACCTGCAAACTCTGCTATTTCGGTTACGGGCTTCCCCTTATCCAACAAGAGCTCTATTCGCTCGCGCGCAGTTAATTTACCTTTGGCTTTATGTTTCTCAATTGATTT
>DATGXP010000277.1:0-2442 GCA_035298845.1 Chitinophagales bacterium | reverse complement strand
GTAGATCAAGTCTGCGTCGTAAACAAAGGTAATAGTAGCATTACCGCTTAGCGCCACCGGGGCAATGTTGCTTACGTATATCGTATATGTTAAGTCAACCCCTGGCCTTGCAATGCCTGAAGAAAGCGTCGCATCCAGGTCATAACTTCCAACCCAAGTTATACCAATATTATAACCTGCTGTATCTCCGGCATTGTTTAGCTGTACAGTATGCGAGCTATCGCAGTTATTAAAGTTAAAACAAGATGAGTTACCGCTAAAAGTTTTTATATCGTAAGTGGCATTCCCTGTTACTTCCATGTGATAGTAACCCAGGCTATTGCTTGTTGCATAGGCATTGCCCGATTGCGATTGGGCCAACACGCCCCAACCTGCATAAGCCACCTCGTTGTTATCGCGGATGCAATTACCGTTGGCGTCCAAATAAACAGTTCCCTCTATTACACTTTTACAAATCGAGTCCACCTGCACCTGGCCCGTGGTTTGGCAGCCGGTCAGTTCAGTTACGGTAAATTGGTACAGCCCGCCTGCCAGGCCTGAAGCGTTGGCTGTAGTTTGAGGTGGCGTAGTGTTCCAAATATAGGTATAAGGTGAAGTGCCTCCCTGGGCATTGATAATGGCGCTGCCGTTGTTTGCAGCACAGTTGGCCCTTGTGGCGTATGCCGATGTCCAGAAAGCGGTATAGGGTATAGTAGAATTACCTGTAATCTGGCAACCGGTGGCATCTGTAACTGTATATAGGTAAGTGCCTGCTACCAAATTTGAAGCTATAGAATCAGTGCCCGCAGGGTTGGTGTTCCAGTTATACTGGTAGGGCGCAGTACCATTAGTTGCAGTCAATATAATCTGGCCCGTACTTAGTATTCCGCATTGTGCTTTGTAGGTGCTGGCAATGGTAAAACCGCCCGATGCCCCTACCTGGAAAGATTGGGTAGAAGAATCTCCGGCTGCATCGGTTACGGTCACATAATAGAAACCCGGCAGCACATTTTTAAGTGTGTCGGAATTAGCTGCACCACTTGCCGACCAATGATAACTATAGGGTGCTACTCCATTAATTGCATGAATTATAATTGAACCATCTGCATTGTTATCACAGGTTGCGTTTACAATAGTGTCCTTTATAACCCTGATTCCGGCAAACTCAAATACCCAGTTGGCACCTGCTCCATTGTCACCGCTTCCCCCAACTGCTATAGTATAACTGTTGGGCGTAATTGCTACTGCACTACCAACAAAAGCAGCACCTACTGTATCATTTGGAATAAGTTTCGTGCCGTATTGGTTCCAGTTATTACCGCTACGTTTAAAAACCCAAACAGCCCCATGCGCTCCGGTACCATTTACACTATTCAAACCGTCATACACCCCGCCAGCTACCAATGTATTGCCATCGCCCGATAGGGATACTGAAAAGCCCAAACCTGGTTTACCTTCGGCACCAGATCCTCTCAGTTTGCCTTGCATGTTCCATGCATTGCCATCGTATTGGTATATTAATACAACGCCATAGTCGCCGGAATCTTTATAACACCCAACAGCCACTGTGTTCCCATCATCTGATACCGAGGTGGCTATACGGTCATTAAACTTCCACGATGAACCGGTAATAATTTTTTCTTCCTGCCATAGCCCTCCTGTACGCCTGAAAATAAAAGCTGCAGTATCATAAAAAGAACCCATAGCCAATATATTGCCATTGGCTGAAAGAGAAAGGGAGCGTCCGTTGTGTTCGCCTATACTACCCCGTAAAACCCCGCCCTGCTGTACCCATGCATTACCATTGCGCACAAATACCTTAACCCCACCCTTGTCCAGGCTGTCATCTATATTTCCGGCGGCTATAGTAAGTCCATCATCCGAAATTGCACAACCACCGCTCGATTGATAATAACTAACGCCACTATCTGCCCAAAGGCGGTTACCATCTTGTCTTAATTGGTCTGCAGAATCTTTAAAAACCCACAGCCCCACAGCCGTAGGGTACCACACCCACGCATCGTAGGCATTCGCAACAGTTGTTTTTCCATCGGCTGAAATTCCTACACCATGCGCACCAAGGCGGGCACCAGGGTGATCTGGACTACCGGTTTGCTTTTCACCCGATTGCACCCACGTATTGCCGTTTTTAATAAAAGACCACAAGGCACCACTACTGCCATTATCGCCGGCTCCTGCGCTTATTATTTTTCGGCCATCGGCAGTTATAGTAATAGATGCTCCTTGCCCGGCGGCACCAACATCACCATCGCCCACAAGCTTATTACCCATAACTGTCCATTGGCCGCCTGCATAATGATAGGCCCACGTAGCCCCCATACCAGCTCTATCGTTTGGCCCACCAAAAACCACCATGCTTCCGGAGGCACTTACCGATATAGGCCCTAGCGAGGGCCCTCCCAATTTACCAGGTGGAGTATAGGTATGAAAAGTTTCTGCCCA
>DATGXP010000276.1:0-2864 GCA_035298845.1 Chitinophagales bacterium | reverse complement strand
CAACGTACCCCGCATGGCGGTAATGCTTATTCCGGCATTTCATTGTTTAACCACGATAATGCAAACTATGGCGATTACACAGAATACATTCAGGCCAGGTTGGTAAAAAAGCTGGAAAGAAACATGGACTATTGCGTTACTTTTTATGTAAGCACAATAATAGCGGACACCAGCAGATGGGAAACCTTTACCACAGATGCTATTGGGGCATCCTTAACCGAATTTCCTTACGATTTTCACGATAATGCAACAATCTATAACTGGAAACTAACTGCTGCGCCGCAAATTAAAAATCCGGTGGGTCGATATATTATGCCAGCCGATGGTTGGGTTAAAATATCGGGTATATATCGGGCGCAGGGCAATGAAGCATATATCACTATTGGTAATTTTACAAAAGTAGACAGCACTCCGTTGATGCAGTTAACGTTTGCCAACATAGCCTCGGTAAAGGCCGTTTACTTTTATGTAGATGATGTTTCTGTTATTAGGGTTGAAAGCATGAAAGATACACTTACATGCCGGGCAGATTTGCCACTACTTCAACTTACGCCTGACACGGCTTTATCCGGTTATGTTTGGAGTACAGGCGAAACCACAAGTGTTATAACCCCGCCAGACAGCGGCCTGTACTGGGTGGAGTACGACCCTGGTTGTGTGGTTTTTCGCGATAGTGTAAAGGTCTCTGTACTTGACGCGCCTCAAATTGCTTTACCGCCAGACACATTTATCTGTGCAGGTGATGTTTTGCAAGTGGCGGCTGCGGCTTCTGGTGGAAAAGTAGATAATTACAACTGGAATTACGGGGCTACAACGCAGGTGGTAAATTTTGACATGGGCGGGCGCTTTATACTTAATGCCACAAACCGGTGCGGCACGGCCACCGATTCTATTAACATAGATTTGCGCGATAAACCGCAGGTTTTATTACCCGCAGAGGTTAACTTATGTGTAGAAGAGCAACTTACTTCTATTACAATTAGCAGCAGTTTGCCTTTGGCTGATTATACGTGGTCTACCGGCGAAACCAGCTCTCAAATTACTATAACTGCACCAGGCCAGTATTGGCTATCAAGCCAGAATGAATGCGGTGTTACACGCAGGTATATCGAGGCTATTGGCTGTCCGCCTCCTTTTGCCAGTATTTTTATACCAAATGTGTTTTCGCCCAATGGAGACGGCAATAATGATGTTTGGACACTTTATGGCGATAGTATCAGGGTAAACTCCATTATGGTTTTTAACCGCTGGGGCGAAAAAGTGTTCGATACCGATTCTAACCAGGGATGGGATGGAAGTTACAAAGGCGCATTACAGTCTCCGGGTGTGTATGTCTATTACATTAAATGTAGCGACTTGCTCACTACAGAGCCAAGGCATTATAGAGGAAGTTTGACTTTGGTTCGTTAATTTTAAATTAAATAATAGTGATATATAATAGCTGCTGCAATAAATGTCGGTTGACACATTGGCGAATTTTGGGTTGACACGTCAACTATTTAAATGTCTGAAAATCAATTTTTTGATTGTGCTTTGGGTTGACACATTTTTACCTTTCGTACAAAACTGAATTTATTCGTCGGCAAAATAGTTATATATAGTAGTGAAGGTTTGGGCTTATAAATCGCCCAGATTCATCACCTTATCTTCCCTAACTCCACGGTCTGTTTGTTTCAGGCTGCAAAGCTCAACGGTGCGGTCATGCTCAAAAAACAGGTAGTAGTCATTGGCAATAGCCTCTTCTAAAAATGTCTTCTTTTCATCCAGCGTTAGCAATGGGCGGGTATCATAAGCCATTACATAGGGTAGTGGTATATGCGCCATGCTGGGAAACAGGTCGGCACAATAGGCTATTGTTTTATCACCGGTTTTAATCAGTGGTGTAAACATGCTCTCGGTATGGCCCGATACGGTGCGCAGCGTAATATTGGGGTTAATGGCTGTGCTGCCATCTTCGGCAAACTTAAGTTGGCCGCTTTCCTGTATGGGTAGTATATTCTCTTTCAAAAATGAGGCCTTCTCTCGGGCATTGGGTTTGGTGGCCCACTCCCAGTGTTTCTCATTACTCCAGTAGGTGGCATTTTTAAAGGCGGGCACTAGCTTATCGCCCTCGCGCTTGATAGCGCCGCCGCAATGGTCAAAATGAAGGTGGGTGAGGAGCACATCGGTAATGTCATCAAAGCTATAGCCTAAGGCCTTAACCGATTTCTCTAAGCTGGCATCGCCATGGGGTTCGTAGTGCCCAAAGAACTTTTCATCCTGCTTATCGCCCAGGCCGCAATCAATCAATATCAGTTGCTTGCCGTCTTCTATCAGCATGCAGCGCATGGCCCATGTGCACAGGTTATTGGCATCGGGAGGGTTCAGCTTTTGCCAAAGGGTTTTAGGCACCACGCCAAACATAGCGCCGCCATCTAACTTAAAGTAACCGGTATCTATTGTGTGTAGTTTCATAGCTAATAGCTTGCAAATTTTATTCTCTGTGCTTCTCTATGTATTCTGTGCCTCCGTGGTTAATGTATTACAGCCTGGCTTTCAACTCTAACATCTTCAATGCTGCCACGGCACATTCTACGCCCTTGTTGCCATGTTTGCCGCCGGCACGGTCTTTTGCCTGCTGCAGGGTGTTAGGGGTTATTACACCAAAAAGAAACGGGGCTTTGGTATCTATGCTCAGGCTCATTAAAGCCTGCGATACAGCATTGTTAATGTATATGTCGTGGTCGGTATCGCCTTTTATAACACAGCCTAAAGCCAACACGGCATCGGCTTTTTTCTTCTCATACATCCATTTAGCTGCTAACGGCAACTCATATGCACCGGGCACCAGTTCTACAAATATGTGTTTCTCCTTTACGCCATAT
>DATGXP010000275.1:0-5863 GCA_035298845.1 Chitinophagales bacterium | reverse complement strand
TCTGGCGCTTTAAATACCAGAGCATACTTGCCGAGCTAACCGGTCAGTACGTACGTGGCAGCGACCGCTTGCTACCCAAGAAGTATATGGCCGTGCACCACTTAAGTTTGCAGGCTACGCACTGGCTCAACTTAGGTTTGTTCGAGTCGGTAGTAATGCAGCGCAGCAACCACTTCGAGCTGCAATACCTTAACCCTATTATGTTCTACCGCTCGGTAGAGCATGCGCTGGGCAGCCCCGATAACGTTATGATAGGCGGCGACTATAAAATGAACTTTGTAAACCACCTTTCTATTTACGGCCAGTTTTTGTTTGATGAGCTCAACGTAAAGAACTTCTTTAAAGGCAACGGCTGGTGGGCTAACAAATGGGCTATACAGGTGGGGCTTAAATACATTGATATAGTGCCCAACCTGGATGCACAGGCTGAGTTTAACTACGTGCGCCCTTTTACTTACACACACGGCGAAACGACCAACTACACGCACTATAACCAGCCACTGGCACACCCGCTGGGCGCTAACTTCTACGAGTTTATACTCAACGTGCGCTACCAGCCTATACCACGCTTATCGTTCAATGCCAAATACATTGTGGCCCGTGTGGGCGACGATACCCTGCAGCTGGGCATACCCAGCAATATGGGTGGAGACATTTTTCAGCCTACCGGTTTAGGTGGCAGCCTGGTATCGCACGATTTGGGTAATAAAGTGGGCCAGGGTGCCAAGGGTATGATCAACTACTTTCAGCTGCTTACCAGTTACCAGCCATGGCATAATATATACCTGGACCTAGAGTTGCTGGCCCGAAATAAGTCTACGCTTAAATCGACCAACAACCCTATTATAAGCAGCTCTACCTTTATGGTAAGCCTGGGCGTGCGTATGAATTTGGCTTATAAGCGATATGAGTTTTAGGTAAGCGGTGGCATTACAAATGCCACACCTTTGCATCCCTGTCTGCCGACAGGCAGGCTCGTCCCCTGGCTCTGGCTTAGCTACAGACAGGAGGAGTTGGGGGGCATAGAGTAGTTAATCAATCACTAGGAGCCCAAAGGGGAAGAAGGGGTGGTTTCGCAATTATTAAAACAGGGGAAAGTTCTATAGAACTTACATTCAGATCAGGACAATTAAACCCTAGTAATTATGGAGATATAGAACTTCCAGCAAATGTTATTTCTGAAGTGACTAAAAAAGTCCAAAATCCATTTAAAGGGTATACTGTTAAAAAACAATAACAATTAAATGATAAAGATAGGAGAGCATTTTAAAATTGAAGATGAGTTAGGAACTAATACAATTGAATTTAATTGGATTCCTCCAGGAAGTTTCATCATGGGCAGTCCAAATGATGAAATAGGTAGGGCAAATGATGAAGAACAAATAAAAGTGATTATTACTGAAGGGTTTTGGTTGTCTCGGTATGTTGTGACTATAAGTCAGTGGAATCGTTTTTTATGTAATTCCATTGGTAATACAAAAATTGATCTTCCCAAAACGAACATATCGTGGAATGACGCTATATCTTTTTGCGAAAAATTGAATGAGACGTTTGGTAGTTTGCTTCCGACTGGTTACGAATTTTCTTTGCCTAGTGAAGCACAATGGGAATACAGTGCAAGAGCTGGTACTTCTGGAGTAAATTATATCGGAAATGATTTTAGTAAATTAAAAGAAATAGCTTGGATTGCGGAAAATAGTAATAAAACTCTGCAAGAAGTTGGAACTTTGCTCAAGAACGGGTTTGGATTATACGACATGTTGGGAAATGTTTTTCAGTGGTGTTATGATTATTATGAGCCCTATAAAATCAATGGAGTTGAATTTAATAACGATAGGATTATATTATTGCCACTCACTCACTTGGGAGAAAAATATCAGTTGAGAACGGCCAGAGGATGCAGTTTTATGAAATCTATGAGTTCAAAAGCAGATGGAAGAATTGCAACGCGCATTTATCCAGAAGCTCACACTTCTTCAGACTTTATCGGTTTTCGAATAGCGTTAAGACCAATTAAAAACATGAAGAACTTGCTAGCTAATGGCATTAGGTCTGCTGAATGGTCTGCAATTGAATTTTCTGATTCAACTTTTAAAGATGTCTTGGCGACATGGAATGGCCATTTATACTGGGATTGGAGCGTTACAGATACTCATCATTCTCCCGGTATACAGATATCAGATATAAGTCAAATTTTAGAATTAGCAAGATTGGATTTATTAATTTTATCAACCGGATATAATAATAAGCTGCAAATATCGGAGAACACTATTGATTTTTTAAAAAATGAAAATATTGAATATATTATTTTAAATACAAAAGAAGCTGTTCGTTTGTATAATTTGGAATTACTTAAGGGAACCAAAGTTGGAGCTATAATTCATTCAACTTGCTGAAATAACCAATCCCTACGTCCTCGTATGGAGCCGGGCTAGAGCCAGGGATGAGGATGCAACCGGTTTGGCATTTATAATGCCGTTACGGTTGCAATCTACACCCGCTGCCTCCCTCGGCATAGGCTATGCCTATGTCGAAGTAAGATAGTAACTTATAGCTACATGTGCTAACCAAACAAGGTAGGCTCTCCATTCGGGTCCCTGAATGTCGAATTATCTACTTTCCTGTCTTCCGGCACATCCTCTTTTAATTTCTCCTCTCTGCTTGCCCTGGGCAGCTTCGGGGCTTTATGCATCACCTTGTCAACTTTCTTTTCTTCCTGCACCTCCACTTCTTCAATTACCTCCTCAGCCAGTTGCACATCCGCTTCTTCTATATCCTCAGCATCTTTTAGCCACTCTCTTATAGTATCTTTTTGCGCAGCCGTTAGTCTATCCAGCATAGGCTGTGTTATTACAAAATCATCCAGCTGCACCTGTGTAGGCGCAGGCCCGTCTTGCTTCAGTTTATGCATCATATCCATATAGGCTTTGGCAGCCTTTACATCATCATCGCGCAGCGCTACACCGGCTACGGTGCCCAATATATCATCCGTTAGTGTTTGGTATTTGTCATACGCTTCATTACGGGCATTTTTTTTATCGGCCAGGTGTTTGCTAACTGTTTTACGCGTTAGGCTCAGGTTTTCCGCTATGTTCTGAGTGCTTGGTATTTTGCGGTTACACACAACATACTTACGTATATATGCATCAATATTTTGGCGGTTAAATTCATAAGTAGCTTCCTTCTCGCTCAAACCATTTAATCTGGCATATAGTTTCTGCAACTCCAGTTGTCGGGCAAACCACACCTCCAGCCAATCGGCTATTACCTTTTTCAGCTTATTTTTATCATCATCCCCTAATTGGCTCAAAAACCGGTTATCATAATTCCCTCCCTTTATTATCTTGAGAAACTGGTGATAGGTCGCAGGCATTAGTTGCTGTTTTGTCAGCAATTCTTCAATCGATAGTGCAATCATAAGTATAGGGTTTAATGGTTAAAATGAAACGGGTAAGAGGTAGCTTTATGCCTTTAAAAGCCCGGCTATAAGTAAGCGCCGTAAAGTCAGAAAACTGCGGCTTGGTTTAAGGTTGCCCAGTATCCGGGTAAGTTTGTGTTACAGTGCTTTCGCAATGCAAAGATACGTACACAGCAAGCGTAGTAGCAAAAAAATAAGAATATATTTTAAAAATAATATTATTATATTACCATAACAGGTAATGGTATTACCTGTACAGGTAATACCATTACTGCTCCAAATTTGTCGGTATACACTTTTAAGGGGGGACGTTGTATCCATTATTTTTTATAAAGCACTTGTCCTCAACCGGTTAAAATCCGCATGGTATCCACTTTTCAAAAACCGCCCAAATGGATACCGACTTTTCTACCATCAAGCTGCGTTTGCCGCCAGGCCGTTACAAATTACATACCTCTGGCTAAAAATACCTGCGAAGCCTGTATTGCATAAACCCAATTCCTTTTCTTATATTCGGATACAAATAATAAGTACCCATGCAAATTGATTCATTCAAGTTTTCGGTTGAGTCGAATGTTTACGGTGTGTGCGAGCGTATAGGGGAACGGCTGAAAATGCCGGCGAAAGACATCCGGCTGTTTTTCATTTATGCCAGCTGCCTTACCATAGGTTCACCGGTAATAGTTTACATGATACTGGCCTTTTGGATACGCATGAAGGATTATGTAAACGGCAAGCGCACGGCAGTGTGGGATTTCTAGCAGAACCAAGAGCCAAGAACATAGAACCTAGAGAGAGAATACAAAAAATACCAAAACCCTGCATGATAAGTGCAGGGTTTTGGTTTTACTGCTAAATTGGCGCAATAAACCTTAATAACCCATCGTTTTTATATAGATGAAACAGACTCTTTCGCTTTTATTGTTGTTATTGATTAGTGCAGGTGTGTGGGCACAAAAGCCTGCTAAAAGTAAGCAGACTGACAAGCCTGTTGCCAACCCTACGCTCAGCAAAACGGACCTCCCCAAAATGCAGTTAGTGGAAGATACGCTTAGCATACTTAGCCGGCAGTTTACGCGCGATACATCGCTGGAGGGCCGCAAGCGCGCCTGCCATGCATTTATACCCAAGCTGGTGAGTGCGCTTAAGTTTACCAACTCTTTCTACTACAAATTTGATAGCCTGGAAACGGTATCGCAGGTGTACCCGCCCGATAGCTCGTTCCGCATACTTACCTGGCAACTGGCACTTCGCGGCGGTCAGTTCCGCTACTATGGGGTAATGCAGATGAAGAGCAGCAAAATGAAGATTTTCCCTCTGTATGACATGAGCGATACTATGCCCTATCAGCCGCAGCGGTTGCTTACCAACGAAAACTGGTATGGTGCGCTATACTATAATGTGATAGAGCAGCAGGTGAATAAGAAAAACGTGTATACACTGTTTGGTTACGAGGCCGCCGACTATATAACCCGTCGCAAAGTGATTGAGATACTGACCTTTGATGATAAGGGCAAGCCGCATTTTGGTGCGCCGCTGTTTCATTTCAAATATGACTCTACGCATGTAAAAATGCTGGATACGCTTAACCGGTTTTTTATAGAGTATAAATACAATGCGCCTACGGTGCTTAACTATGATGAGAGCCTGCAGATGATAGTGTACGACCATGTAGCGCCGCCTAATGATAAAGCCAAGGGCGCCACCTTTAGCTATGTGCCGGATGGCACGTACGAGGGTTTTTATTGGACGAAGGAGCGCTGGCAGTGGGTAGAGAAGGTGTTTACGTTTGCTATTAATGAAAACGACAACCCTCCTATTCCGGCACCGTTATTCGGTCAGCCCGGCAGGCAGCCGGAGTTGCCGAAGGTTGTGGAACCGAAGTAGTATTGAGTGGTAGTATTGAGATAAAGGCAAACAGCCGGAATACATCCCCCACCTTCCCGCATAGGGCGGGATGAACCAAAATCCTCCCACCAGGGGAGGACTTAAACAGCCAAATGCAAGATACTATATCACTTTTGCGAAATGGTATCGTGTAGCTTGGCTTTCATTTCAGCAGCGAGTTGCTGGTATTGTGCGGGTAAGTAGTAAAGCAGGTTATCCATTTCGTAAGGGTCTGCTGTTAAATCGTATAGCTCGGTTTCTACGGCTTCTGCCTTTGCTTTTTTGCGCAGCGCAGTTTTGTTGCTGGCGTTTATTTTTGCCCATAGCTTTGATTTTTTATCCTCGAGCTTAGCGCGTAGCTTAACCAGGCCATAGTTCTTTTCCCACTCTATATACTTAAAGGCTTTCTGTACTTTCTTACCATTATCTTCTACCTCTGCAACCATACGAATGGCATTGTAAGAGGGCCGGTCGAGCAAGGGTGAGGGTAGCAGTTTTAAATTCATGGTGGGGCCGCCAAAAATAAAATCGGTGCCACCGGGGCTTATGTATTCCATT
>DATGXP010000274.1:0-3407 GCA_035298845.1 Chitinophagales bacterium | reverse complement strand
AGTACTCCGCTTAGCTTTTGCCGGCCTGCTGACATCTTTAATAATTGTAGTAATCAGTCTGCTGTCTACGGAGTTGATAAGCAGTGTAGTTATTAAACCACTCCTGCTCTTACTCGTATATTTTTGTACTGCACTTGCGGCTGTTATCTGGATTAATAAATACCAGGAACTGTATTCAAATCTCAAATTTTGGGTACTCTACGCAATTTTTGCAGTTATATTTGTCCTGCCCGCTACATTATTGCTTTTGTATGCAGCATTTATAATAGCATTAGCCGGGACCAAGTAAGAATGATCAAGCCTTTGCAAAAAATTATCGATTTCATTCTCTACTCCAATATCTTTATTGGGTTGTGCGCTGTTGCCCTGGCGCTTACTAACCAGCTTACGGTAGAGGGCACTATGAAATGGGATAACACCTGCTGGTTTGTGTTTTCTGCTACCGTGTTCACCTATTGCTATCTTAAGTTTGGCGAACCGCAAAGTGCCAACTCGGGTACCGGCCACAGGGCCTGGGCAGCCAACAACAGCCAGCTATCTAAAAACATAATGCTGTTATCGCTACTGGCTACCGGTGGTTTTTTTATTACCCTAAGTTGGGATAATAAGTTTACCGTATTGGTACTTGCTGCCTTTACTGCGCTATATGGTTTTGTAGATGTGCCTTTCTTAAAACACAAGCGCAAGCTGCGCGATTTTGGCTTATTAAAAACTTTATTTGTAGCCATAGTATGGTCGGTTACTACCGTTATTGTGCCCCTGGATGGCAGTTTTGTTGAGCCTGATATGATGGCCTTCTTGCTGCTCCGCCGCTTCTTGTTTGTAATGGCGCTTACCATGGTGTTTGAGATTAAGGATATGAAAGGTGATGAAGCCCACGGTATTAAAACTATTCCGCTGCTGATTGGTGTTAGCAATACCAAACTGGCTGCGCAGTTAATGCTGTTGTTGCTCATAGGCATTAACCTGGTGCAGTATTTCTTCTTTGATATATCGGCGGTGAACATGATGGCCGTTAACCTGTCGCTGCTGGTTTCTATTTTTTGCATACAGCCCCTGCACGAAGAAACTTCGGAGGAATGGTATTACTTTGTGCTGGACGGCATGATGGTATTGCAGTTTATATTTGTGGATGTGGCTACTAATTATTTGTAATGGCGGCTAAGCTGGTAAAAACCCTACTGATTAATTTACTGACAGTGGCAGTATTACTGGTTGTAATAGAACTGGTAAGCCGCGTTGTTCTCCGCAAAGTTTATGACCGGGAATTTGACAGCAGCCTGATAGTTGAGAATAAATATGGTTCGTCTTCAGGGTTGCGTGCAATGGCATCTGCAAAGGTGTGGGGCCAGCCATTTACTACAGATAGTAATGGCTGCCGGGCTACACAGGCGCAAAGGCCCAATAAGAATAAGTGGCTTTATATCGGTGATTCGGTAACAGAGGGGGTGGGTGTAGATGACTCGTCTACGTTTGCCAACCAATGCGCCAAACAGTTTAGCGATTTTAATATTCTCAACTACTCGCTTATTGGCTACTCCACACCCGATTATTTAAACGTGCTTAAAACGGTATTGCCCGGCGATACTTCCATTGAGTTAGTTACGCTGTTTTATTGCCTGAACGACGTATATGGCAGCGCCAAAACCAAAGACCTGCCCGTGATGGCTAAACAGAATTGGATGGGGCAGATAAACGGACTGTTACAAAATAGCTGTGCTACCTATAAACTAATTAAGTTGTTCTTCTACCGCAACAGCAATCGCTATTTCACCTACGATTTGCAGTTTTATAAAGAAAATGACCCACATTTTACCCAGGCTATGGCCGACCTGAATAGCTGCGACAGCCTGTGCAAGTATTACAATGTGTATTTTAATGTAGTGGCTCTGCCCTACCAATCGCAATTAAAGGATAAAGATTTTACCCCTCAACAGCTGGTAAAACAGTATTGTGCGGCCCATGAAATTGAGTTTTCGGATGCGGCCGAGCACCTGGCAAAGGATGCTGACCCCAATGGGCTTTACCTGTTTGCCGACGAGATACATTTTTCGCAAAAAGGGCACCGCGCCATAGCTGATTTTTTATCAGAATGATTTGGCGCACACGATTATATTTGTCATTGTGATATTTAGCTAATAACAACCTGAAAAAATGATACGTAACGACTGGACAATTGAAGAAATAAAGGAGATATACTTTTCGCCTGTGTTGGAATTGATTTTGCGCGGTGCGCAAATACACAAGCAATACCAGGCTACCGGCGAGGTGCAGGTGTGCACGCTGCTATCGGTAAAAACGGGCGGCTGCTCAGAGGATTGTGCTTACTGTCCACAGGCGGCGCGCTACAATACGGGTGTAGAAGCGCACAAAGTAATGAAGTATGAAGATGTGATAGGTAAAGCGCTGGATGCTAAAAACGGCGGCTCTACACGTTTTTGCATGGGTGCAGC
Source organism: Chitinophagales bacterium (assembly GCA_035298845.1). Lineage (GTDB taxonomy): Bacteria > Bacteroidota > Bacteroidia > Chitinophagales > LD1 > Bog-950. The sequence goes on along the minus strand of DATGXP010000274.1, from coordinate 954 downwards.
CTGGCGCAATGTGCGCGATAATTCGGATTTTGACAAAGTGATAGATATGGTGAAGGGCGTAAACGCGCTTGGGCTAGAGGTATGCTGCACACTGGGCATGCTTACCGAGCAACAGGCAACGCGCCTGAAAGAAGCGGGCCTGTATGCCTATAACCACAACCTCGATACCAGCGATGAGCACTACGGCGATATTATTACTACGCGTACTTATAAGGATAGATTGGAGACACTTGATAACGTAGAGAAGGCCGGCCTGAGTGTATGCTGCGGCGGTATCATAGGTTTGGGTGAAACGGATGATGACCGTATTAAATTGCTACACACCCTTGCCACACGCGAACAGCACCCCGAAAGTGTGCCGGTTAACGCACTGGTAAGTGTAAAGGGCACACCGCTAGAGGGCCGCGAAAAAGTAGCCGTATGGGAAATGGTGCGCATGATAGCTACCGCCCGCATACTGATGCCAAAATCGATGGTGCGCCTTAGCGCAGGCCGTAACGAAATGAGCTTTGAACAACAAGCCCTGTGTTTCTTAGCAGGTGCTAACTCTATATTTACCGGTGAAAAGCTGTTGACTACCCCTAACCCTGATTTTGACGCAGATAAGGAGATGTTTCAGTTATTGGGTTTAAAGCCAAGAGAATCTTTTAAGGTAGAGAAAGAAAAAGAAGTAGCCCTATCTTAATCCGACACATTAATTAATAAAGAATACAAGCAAGTTCCGTTAGGAACGATACATATGGTAGCCCCGGGTTTAAACCCGGGGCTAATAAAAAAAAGTCCACCGAGCTCCGTACGAGCGGCCCATATTTATCATGAGCAATCCCATTGACAAATACATACATTCTAAACTTGAACAACGTAAGAAAGACAACAACTTCCGTTCGCTGAAAGTTACGGGCGGGTTGGTTGATTTTTACAGCAACGATTATCTGGGTTTTGCGCGCGATGAAA
>DATGXP010000273.1:0-8743 GCA_035298845.1 Chitinophagales bacterium | reverse complement strand
AGTACTCCGTCTTTAATTTCGTTCTTCATTTGATTGGTTTTATACAGTTAATATTTTTATCCGTTATTATTTTAATCTGCCGCTACTACTTCGGTTTCTCTTTTTGTAGCATCTATCTCGCGCTGCTTTTGGCAGTTACCGCAAATGCCGTACATATTGAGCGAATGATGGGTTATTTTAAAATTCAGCAAATCGCCCATCATGGTCTTAATATTCTGAATCCGAGGGTCACAAAATTCAACTACTTTTTTACAATCTACACAAATAATATGGTCATGTTGTTTATAACCGTAGCTTTTTTCATACTGTGCCTGGTTTTTGCCAAACTGGTGCTTTTTTACCAGGTCGCAGCTTACCAATAGCTCCAGCGTATTGTATACGGTGGCCCGGCTGATGTTGAATTTTTTCTTTTTAAAAAAGTTAAACAGCGACTCGGCCTCAAAGTGGTCGTCGCGTTTATATATCTCTTCCAGTATGGTATATCGTTCGGTGGTTTTGCGAAGTTGTTTCCGCTCCAGGTAGGCAGAAAAAATATTCTTCACTTCTTCAATAAGGTCTTCTCGCAATGTATTCACGTTCGAAAATAAAGGAATTAGCCAAAAAGCAAATATAGCTTTAAAAAGGTGTGGATAAGGGGTGTTAAAATGCCGCAGTATTTTTGGGTGTTTCAATGGCACACGCGGAACGCGTGCGCCGGCAGAGTCGTTGTGCGGCGGTTATTGATTTTATGTAATGCCCGGGTTAAGTTTCCTCTTTTCGGTGAAGAAATTATTAGAAAATGTATTAGAGTTTCCTCAAAATTTTAACTTCAACTCTCTTTTTCCGTATACCGACACATGGCCCGTTTTATTTACACACTCCTTATCAGCCTGCTACTGCTATTGCCTATGGGCAGTAGTGCGCAGTCGCCATACGATGATGAGCTATGCCTGGATAAAACCGTAAAGCAGCTAAAACGCGAAGAACAGAAGAAAAAGCTGATGAAGGGGTTGGATAAAACCCTTATCTACATCTCGTACTTAAGCTATAAGGACCGAACCGTAGACCGCCCCCTGACAGGTATTGCCGAGTTTGAACCTTACGGCGGCATGATTATCCGTAATATAGATATACAGGTTATTGATCCCTATGGTGTTACTATTGAAAAGCCGACCAACAACCATTACAATAAGTTTCAAAAATTTGCCAACCGCATACAGATAAAAACCAAAGACTGGGTGGTGCGTAACGACCTGCTTTTTAAGCATGGTGAGCGTGTGGTGCCGGTATTGTTTGCCGATACCGAAAAGAACCTGTGGGGCCGGAATACATTTAAGGACGTGAAAATATTTATGCGCCCGGTAGATGGCAGCGAGGAGTTGGTAGACGTGGTAGTAATGGTGCAGGATATGTGGAGCTGGAGCCTGAACACCAGCCTGGAGTACAACAGGATAGCGGCCGGAATACAGTTCAAAAATTTTTTGGGTATGCCTCAAAGTATATCTAACTGGGTATCGCTTAATTACCGAAAGGATAACCTGTGGAGTGTGTATGGCAATTACAGCTACGATAACATAAAGAGCACGCATATAGATGCCCGCGTTTCGTATATGTACAGCAACTTTACCAAGGGGGGCAATATCCGCATCCGCCGCGATTTTTTTTCGGCTAACAGTCGCTGGGCCGGGCATTTAAAGGCGGGCCTTTATCGTGAGTCGAACTCATTGCCCAATTCGTTTGGGCCCAGCATACCTACCAATGTGTTTTATAACTGGCAGGATGTGTGGCTGGCAACCTCGCATAAACTGCCCGGCAGGTTGGGCAAAAAGTACGACCTGCTGCGCTTTATACTTTCGGCGCGCATGTACCGCAGCAATTACACCTCGCGGCCATTTAAGCGCAGCCAGGATGGCGCACAGACGTTTATAGACCGCACGTGTTTTCTTACCAGCATGGGTTTTGCCAACTGGAACTACTATGTGGACCACTCGGTATATTACCTGGGCCAGGCCGAGTATTTCAGCCGCGGGTTGAATGGTGCGCTAATAGTTGGGTTTGATTATGATGAAGAGTTGCAGAAACGCTTTTACGCTGGTCTGCAACTGGAATACGGAAAATATATAGGCCGCGCCGGTTACTTCAATATAAGGGCATCTTATGGGGGCTTTGTAAAAAAAGACAGTTACCAGCAGATTTTATTCCGGCTTAAACAAACCTTTTACACCAGCCCAATTAAACTAGGGCCACGGTTTATGATGCGGCAGTTTATATCGGTAGATGTTAACCTTGGCTTTAACCGTCCATTAGGTAAAGAACTGGTGCTGAACAATGCCAGCGGTATGCGGGGTGTTTTTACCAACTATATACGCGGTACACGCAACTACATATTCAACTTTGAAACAGATGTATACCCTACCTTTAAAATACTTGGGTTTACCAGCAGTGCCTTTGCTTTTGCCAACCTGGCTATATCGCAAAAAGGCTCTATGAACGAGTTTCAGCTAAAGCAGGCGTATGGTGCGGGTATACGTTTGCGCAATCTTGGCTTAGGCATCGGCTCTTTCGAAATTATGTTTGCCTATTACCCCGGCCTTAATGTGCCTAACCTGAAACCATGGACAGTAGCCGGTGGCTTTGATAATACCAGAGCTATTACGCCAGAGAATTTATTTCTGCCGACTATACTTAATACAGAGGGGCAGCCGCTGTTAAGTGAGTAATTGTAAAGACGCCAGCATGGCGTCTCTACCGCTTTAGTATCTTTAGCTCTACCCGCCTGTTCATTGCCTTATCTTCATCGGTTAGTTCTTCAACCATAGGCTGGCTGCCATAGCCTTTGTGTTTTAAACGCCCGGGGGCAATACCATTTTTTACTAAATCATTATACACCGCCTGTGCACGGGTAGAGGATAGATTGTATTTGCGCTCGGTAACATCAAATGCTTCTTTGCCTTTAGGCACACAGCAAACATAGCCCTGGATCTCTACTTCTATTTGGGGAAATGATTTAAGGATAGCTGCCAGTGTATCAAGCGTGGGTAGTGATTCAGTAACTACAAAGTGCCGGCTGCCGTAAAAATTAAGGTTGGGTAGCCTTATAGTTTTGCCTACCTCTGCGGTGCTCATCAACTTGCGCAGGCCGTCAAGCGCTTTGCGTTCACTTACTGGTATCTCATCACTAACCGTACCTGCTGCCGGTTTAGTTTCTATAGCTATAGCGGCCACTGGTGTTTCTGCTTTTACTATCTCCTTTTTCGGTACAGACTTATCATGCGCAAAAATCAAAACTACAGCGCGGCGATTTAGCTGACGTAATGCTTCGGTGCTGTTATCGTTCACCGGTTGGCGTTTGCCATAGCCTGTAACATCTTTGAAGGCACTGCTTCTTATTTTTTGCTCAATCAAAAACTGCTTTACCGCTTCGGCTCTTTTTAGTGCCAGTGCCTCGTTAGCCTCAATACTGCCTATGCTATCGCAGTGGGCATAAATTTTCACCGAGTCTATCATCTTGCCGGTATTATCTTTTACCGCCTGCTGTAAGGTGCTCAACGCCCCGGAAGTAAGGGTCTCTTTATTAAAAGGGAAGTACACTACATACTTAACCGGCCCCTGGGCATTGGCAAGGCCCAAGCAAAGTGCAAACGTAAAAACGAGCAGGCTATTGCGCATACTACAATAACGTAACCTCAACCTAAAATAGTATAACCTGGTTTTATCTCAAAAGTAACACAGGTCTATGGGCTATTTCATTTAAAGCAAAAAGCAAGCCTTGCAGCCTGCTTTCAGTATTGCTTGAAAATTGATTTTTGGTAATTGAAAATTATCCTACCGCCTCTACCACTCCGCACAGCTTACCTTCTTTGGCTTCGTAGCGCACGCGGAACTGTTTGCCGTTATCTTTACGCTTGTAGGTAAACTCTCCGGTGCCGCCTTCGGCAATGGCCTTTTGTACCACTGCCTTCAGCGCTTCGGTATCTTCTGCGCGGCCCAAAGCATCATCTATGTTTTCGGTCTTCATATCGGGGTTTTGCCCGGTAATTTTAAGGGTATAGTCTGACCTGAAAACGTTCTTTGTTTTTAGGTCGTACTCTATGTAACCTACGTTCAGCAGTTTTTGTATGGTATCTAAGCGTGAGTTTTCTTCGTCCAGTTTCTTGGTGAAGCTGTCTATCTGTTTATTAAGCTTAAAGCGCTCAAAGGCAAACATTACCGATGATATAAGCACTTTGCTATCGAACTTGCCTTTGGTTAAAAAATCCTGTGCCCCGTAGCGTACAGTTTCAAGGCCTACTTCTTCATCGGTAAGCCCGGTAAGCACTATTACCAGGTTGCCGGGAAACTTAGAAAGGATGGATTTGATAGTATCTACCCCAAAACTATCGGGCAGGTTCATATCACTTAAAATAATGTCGAATGTATTTTCGCTTAATAGTTCAAGCGCTGCTTTTACTGTTTCGGCATGCGAAACCTGAAACAGGGGCGAGGTAGATTCGCCCAGATAGAATTTCATCAGAAATGCGTCGCCGGGGTTGTCCTCAATCAATAAAACTTTTAGTTCCTGTGCCGACATATATTATTCGTGTGGTAGTTGAACGGTATTAAACCAATATACTTCTATCAAGCGTATCACTTTGGCAAAATCATCAAAGTCTACCGGTTTTAAAATATAACAGTTAGCATTTAGTGAATAGGCCTTGGAAATATCATGGTCGGCATCAGAAGTGGTAAGCACTATTACCGGTATTTTGCGCAATGAATCGTGTGCCTTAATTTCCTTCAATACTTCAATTCCGTTTTTCTTGGGCAAATTCAAATCGAGCAGTATAATATGCGGGCGAATGCTATCGGCATATTTGCCTTTTTTCATTAAAAAGTCAATAGCCTGTTCGCCATCCGATACTACATCCAAATGGATGTCCATCTGGCTTTCTTTAAGCGCTTCCTGGGTTAAGCGGATATCGCCGGGGTTATCCTCTACAAGCAATACCCTTGGTTTTTCTTTATTATTCTTCAAAAAATCCATATACAAAAACAATTATTTTTTAATTGTAAAATAAAACGTACTCCCTTTATCCTTTTCCGACTCTACCCAAATTTCGCCTCCGTGGCGTTCTACAATTTTTTTGCAAATAGCCAGTCCTATGCCGGTGCCTTCATAATCTTTACGGTTATGAAGCCGTTGGAATATCACAAATATACGATTGTAGAACTTATCTTCTATACCTATTCCATTATCGCGTACAGAAAATTCGTATTCATCCTCTTTCTCTTTTACGTTAATATCTATAATAGGGTTTGTACTTATCGTTTTAAATTTAATGGCATTATCAATTAAGTTTTGAAATAATCTGATTAACTGAAAACTATCTCCCATAATAACAGGCATAGGGCTGATGTTTACCACTGCATTATTCTCCTGTATGCGCGCTGTAAGGTGCGTTACGGCTATCTTGAGCACTTCGTTCAGGTCTACCTGGGCAAAGGGGTTGCCTTTGCGGGTTACGCGCGAAAACTGCAGCAGGTCGTTAATCAGTGCCTGCATGCGGCCTGTGCCTTCTATTACATAAGCAATAAACTCGTTCACCCGTTTGGTATCGCCCTGGTCAATATTTTTTTGAATCAGCTGCACGTAGCTAAGTATCATGCGCAGGGGTTCCTGCAAATCGTGCGATGCCACGTAGGCAAATTGTTCCAGTTCTTCGTTAGAGCGCATTAGCTCTTTAGCCTGGTTGGCTAATATAACCTCGGTTGCGCGTGCTTCGGTTACATCTATACAACTGCCTATATAGCCTGCAAAAGTGCCATCGGGCAAAAAGCGGGGGTTGCCAATTTCGTGTATAAAACGATACTGTCCATCGTGGCGCAGCAGGCGGTATTCAAAGGTGTATTTTTCTTTACGGTCCAGTATAGGTTCAAGGGTATTGAACAGCTTTAAATCGTCGGGGTGTACGCCCTGTAACCAGGCGGTACCAGCCTCGGCAGCTACGTTTCTGCCTGTAAAATCTGTCCACGATTTGTTGAAGTAGTAGCATTGGTTATGCTCATCGGTCATCCATATCATTATGGGCGAGGCATCTGCCAGCAGGTTAAATCTGTTCTCGCTCTCTTTCAGTAACCCTTTAAGCAGGGTTACATCGGCATTTTCGGGTACACTTATCTGGCCTATCACGTGGTTTTCTTTTAGTTTGAAATTACCCGCCTCCACAGTTCAAAAAAATGCAACTGACAGATGAAAATACAAATACTTTGGAAATAAAAACGGCCCCGATATTAACCGGGGCCGTAAAGAGGTGACTACTAAGTTATAGCTGTTATTTTATTGGAGATACTTTCTCAATCATTAACCCGTTTGACGAAACCGAAAGGGCAGGATTGCTTTGTGCCGGTAATTGGTTAAAGTAATCTTTGTAAGTGTTGCCCAGTATGGTGTAACCACCTGTGTTCAAATCGTAGAAAATGTTGTTCATCATGTTGATATTGTTGCCCGAACCTGCATTTCTGTAATAAGCCTGTGTAGACGATTGCTTGCCATTGATGGTCAATTTTACACGGTTAAAGTTAAGTACCTGGTTATCTGACGAGCCTGATAAGTAGATACCGTAGCTTTCGCTGTTGCCGCCTACGGCTATCGAGTTGTTGTTTATTTGACCAAGGTTGGTAGCCTGTGCATTGCAGTTATTCATAGCAAGGCCATAAGAACCGTTAGCAGCGTTTACAATGTTATTGCTGATAATTACGTTGTTAGCTACGTTATCAAGGTTGATAGCGCGGAACGAAGTGTGCGTAGAAAGGGTGCTTACCACGTTATTGGTAATTACCGGTGCATCTTCGTTGGTAAGGGCCAGGCCGGTTTCGAACTGGTTGAAGAAAAGCGTGCCGGTGATAGATGTTTTGGTATCCATTTCATCGGCGTTCATACCGCCTTTGGTAATACCGGTGCTACCGTTGTTAATTTCGCAATCTTCAAACGCGATATCAGACTTAGGCGCTGTAGACGTGAAGTATACAGTGGCGCTGTTGGCGTTGGCGCGGTTAATTTCTACGCCTTCAAATACCACACCTTTAAATTGCAGGTTGTTCGATTTGCCGTCTACGCGCATACTGCTACCATAAGTAGCTGACTTGTGGTCTACGGTTATGTTTTCGAAGTTAACGTAAGCTACACCGTTTAACACTACCGTAGCGTCGCCGCTTCCGTAGCTGATGATAGCATCTGTATTGTTACCCGATTTAGATTCGAAAGTTACCGTGTTGAAAGAAGATGTACCGGGAATAGAAGAAAGAACCAGCTTTTCGTTGTAGGTGCCATCTTCTAACAGGAATGTTACAGGGCCCGAAACACCACCGCATTTAAGCGCATTGGCAGCATCGGTTAATGTAGAGAAATCTGCTGTTTCTCCTTTGCCGATGGTGAATTCACCAGAAAGGGCAGGGCAGTCGCCTGCAGCAAAGCTGCTCAGGGATAAGGCGATACTTGCAAAAGTTGTAAGAAGCTTGTTCATGTCTATATTTTTAAGTGCTTATTTATATCTATAAAATAGTGTGCCAGTAAAAATTTGTCAAGGCCTTAGCCTAAAAAAGTTTCAAAAACCCGACTTGTAACTTACAAGCCTTTGATTTTCAATTACTTTAAAATGTGTCCTGAGACCAAAGGTAGGGTATTTTAATAAAAACCCAAATATTTGACAGGATTTAGCCTGTTTGGCAAAGGCAAAAGGGGCAACCTCTGGCCCTAACCCAGAAGCGCCCCTTAGAACCTATTTGGCTAAAAAAAGTTTTTTGGCGGTAACCAATTCACCATTGGTTACACGTATCATGATATATGCAGCTTCACCAATGTCAAGATGTTTGGTGTAAATGGTGCTTCTGCCGTATCGTTCGTTTACCAACTGCTGGCCCAGCGCATTATAAATTTCAATGGTAGCATCAGTTTTGGCCAACTGCCTGAAATCTACATACACCATATTCTCATTACTCCATACATTAATAGGAGATTGTTGGGTTACAGCTGTTAATCCACTGATGATAACCTTTTGGGTTACGGTTACAACCTGCGTGGTAGTTGAATGGCAGCCGTATACATTGGTAACTGTAAGTGTAACTGTATAACTGCCCGCCACCTGGTATTGGTGCGTAACGGTAGGCAGTTGGGTGTTAACTATGGTGCCATCGCCAAAATCCCAGCTGTAGTCTGCTGCGTTAGTAGTAGTACTGGTGAAGGTGATGTCATCGGTAGTTTCGGCAGTAGCCGACGATGGAGTAAATACCGCAGCATCTGGCTGTGTGCCGTTTACAGTTATTGTTTTTACTATCGAGTAATTATTGCTGTCTACCAGGTTTAAGAAATAAGTTCCCATAGGTACAGTGGCAGTTATACTACTGCTGCTGTTGAGGCTGCCGCTATCTATCACCGAGTTGTTATTGTCGGTTAGGGTGTAGTACCAGTTAGCCGTGCCCGGCTGGGTTATATTTATAACGCCGCGAGTTTCGCATACCTGGTCGGTAACGGCTACTTCTGCCTTTGGTGTAAAGTGCAATACAAATCTATCGCGGTTATCGGCAGCATCGGCAGTAAAGTTATAACTGCCGGCCCTTACATCGTAAAAGGTAGCCTGCTTTTTATCTTCCAGGGTAATGTAGCTGGTAGGGTCAAAACTGCTTAAGCCATCAAATGTAAATGTATAGTCGCCACTTACACCGGGCTCCAGTCCAACATCCACCGTGCTTGTTTCTGAAATAGAATGCAGTATGTTTTTACTCATCC
>DATGXP010000272.1:0-1733 GCA_035298845.1 Chitinophagales bacterium | reverse complement strand
AATTCCTATGACCAGTGGAAAACTGGACGTAGCCCTGCTGCCTATAGGCGATAACTTTACGATGGGCGTAGATGACGCCATAATAGCCAGCGATTTTGTAAAGTGTGACAAAGTAATAGCCCTGCACTACGATACCTTTGGTTATATAAAAATTGACAAGGCGCAGGCGGTAGAAAAATTCAAGGCGAAAGGAAAAGAACTGTTGATTTTAGAAATAGGCGCAAGCACAACTATATAAGGCATTTATTTATCACTCATTATTGAAACGAGTATGACCAGGAAAACAGATAACAAAGAGCACAATGCAAAGGTAATTACCCTTGCCAACCAGAAAGGCGGCGTGGGCAAAACGACCTCGGCTATAAATATAGCTGCCAGCATGGCCATATTGGAATACAAAACCCTGCTGATAGATGCTGACCCTCAGGCCAACGCTACATCGGGTGTTGGTTTTGACCCTAAAACCATTAAGACCAGCTTGTATGAGTGCCTGGTAAATGAGGTGAAAGCCCGCGATATTATATTGGAAACAGAAACGCCTAACCTGTACCTGTTGCCATCGCACCTGGACCTGGTAGGTGCCGAAATAGAACTGATAAACCAGCCTAACCGCGAGAAAATTTTTAAGGGAATACTTGACGACCTTCGCAAAGATTATGACTTTATAATAATTGACTGTTCACCATCGCTTGGACTGATAACCGTAAATGCTCTTACCGGTGCCGACTCGGTGCTGATACCGGTGCAGTGCGAGTACTTTGCATTGGAAGGTTTAGGCAAGTTGCTTAACACTATTAAGATAGTGCAGAGCCGCCTGAACCCCAAACTAGAGATAGAGGGCATTGTGCTTACCATGTTTGACCCGCGCCTCCGCCTGGCCAACCAGGTGGTAGATGAAATTAAGCGCCACTTTGAAAACATAGTTTACGACACTATTATACACCGCAATACCCGCTTGGGCGAGGCCCCGAGTTTTGGCAAACCGGCTATAATGTATGATGCCGAAAGCAAAGGCAGCGTTAACTACATGAACCTGGTGCGCGAAATGCTACAGCGCAACAACGCTACCAAAATGCCTAATGACGATAAGGAGTTTAACCTGGTAGAGGACGACCCGGCATCGAAAAACTAAGAACCGAAATAATCGAATGAGGGGAATGATGTAAGCATGATTCCTTTGTTCGGTTTTGCAATTACTAAAGCAATACGAAAAGAAAAGAGATATGAGCGATAAGAAAAAAAGTGTGTTGGGCCGTGGTTTGGGCGCGTTACTTAACTCGAACGACACCACCGAGCGCACCAATGAAAGACAACAGCAGACAAGCGCCAATACTACCACTACTCCGGTTGTTACGGCGGCACCGGGCTCTGTAATTATTAATATTCCGCTTGAGCAGATTGAGGTTAACCCTTTTCAGCCACGTACAACTTTTGAAGAGCAGAGCCTAAACGACCTGGCAGATTCTATTAAAGTGCATGGCGTGATACAGCCTATTACTGTACGTAAAATAGAGAACAACAAATACCAGTTGATAGCGGGCGAAAGAAGATTACGCGCCAGCAAACTGGCCGGCAAAACCGATGTACCGGCATTTGTGCGCTTAGCCAGCGACCAGGAGAGTATAGAAATAGCGTTGATAGAAAATATACAGCGCGAAGACCTTAACCCGCTTGAAATAGCCATAAACTACAAACGCCTGCAGGATGAGTGCGACTTAACGCAGGAAGAACTG
>DATGXP010000271.1:0-3578 GCA_035298845.1 Chitinophagales bacterium | reverse complement strand
TCCCCTCTTTAAACCCGGCCTTGCGGCAGTAGTTAGCTCCCCTCCCATCGATGGTATTTTGAAACAGTACCGTGATGTTCTTTTTGTACTCGGCAGGTATCTGCTTAAGGTTAGGTGGATAAAAATGGTCGGGGTGCTCGTGCGAAAACCAGATATAGTTTATATCCTTAAAATCATTGTAGCTTAATTTCGTCTTGCTCATCAGGGCCCAGCCATTATTAAACACGCGGCCTTCGAGCCATGGGTCGGCAATAATAGAAACCCCATTATGCTCAACTATAAAACTGGAATGGTTTACAAACTTGATTTTCATACTTCACATGTATTTAACGCTGCCAAATATCTAAAACTAAGGGTAAAGTTAATAGGATTTAAGGGTGTGTCACGCTGGAAAGAGGGTGAAGTTTATCATACCTGCATACTTCATTCAATCAACTTTCGCTCATCATCATACAAACCCACTAAAATACTATTACCGGCCTCATCTATCCGCAGGCCACCATATTTTGCTTTTGCATACTTCTCTGCCTGCCCTTCCTCAAAAAAATAAGATTCGGCACCCAGGTGTACTTCATCGCCGTTGCAGCCATATTTCAGTAAGTATGGCTTACCGGCAATTGTATCTTTTTCACCAGGCAGAATCATCTGTTTTACTATACTGCTATCGTTAACAATTACTGTGCAAACACCGGGCCTGCAGGTGAGCGAGTAAGTCCTTTCGGCTACAAGCCTGTAGCGTAGCCGCATATAGTCGCCCTGTAGTAAGGAACGCGGATCTACCGGTGCCAGTTCGAGCAAAACTAACTGCCCTTTCTTTAAAGTTGATTCCTTGTTTATTACGGAGTTTATAAAAAAGCCCAGCAATAGCAGAAGGTTTAGCGCTATAAGCAGTTTGCTATACTTTTTCATCGCCCAACATTTTAGCCGTAAAAAAATAAAACACCAACAGCATAACGCCGGATGAAAAAAGTATACCTGATTTTTCTAACAGTGTAAAATTAAGGTCGTAGTAATATTGGCCAATAAAGTAAGCCAGGGCTGTAATGGCAATACCTACACCGGTTTTGTAATTAACCATAAAACTAAGCAGAAGAATAAGCACCGCGCCCGAAATAGCAGGTGATAAAGCAGTAGGTAACAAACAGATAATACAAGCGGCATATAGCACACCTTTGTATTTCATATCCTGCCTGCCTAATAGTGCAAGCACCGTAGCCACCAGATACATAATAATGCCAATAGTCCCGGCTGATGATAGCCAGATATAATCGGGCGAAACGGGTATAAGCCCGCGCTTGCCTACACTTGCCAAGCCAACCAGCAGCGAAAAAACCAGCCCCGTGCGTACCGGCGAAAATAGTTTAGCCGCTTTGCGGTAAGTAGCTATTAAACGGGCTTCATTCAACATCCACCAGGCCAGTGATACCGACACAGCAAGAATATACAGGTGTATTAAATCAAAAGCCCGGTTATTGGCAATAAGCGCCAGCAGGCTGCCGCAAAACATGAGTACACCAATAAAAGTAAACACATAACCCTGGTTTAAACCAATAGTAACAACTGCCAGCATTAAATAAAACAAACAGACCATATTTTCATCAGGTTGTAACTGGCCAAGCCCGACACCCGCCAGCGAGAGCCCAATTAAAAACAACGATACGCTGAGTGTATCTACTATCAGTTTATCGAACAACCGGTTTACAAATAATGCCCCGGCAACAAAACACAAACCTATAACCAACATAGCGCCCTCGCTTTCAAATATTTTGAGCAACATCATAAAAGCTACAAAGGCAAGCGATGCTAAAAAACCTCCACACACTATTAATACCTTTATAGCAATACCCGACCGGTTATTGTAGTGTGTTACATACTCCTTAGTAATAGCTGTTTCATTAAACTCGATAGCAGGGCCATCGGCCGGTTGCAGGCTGGCTAACAGCTCTGGTATTTGTTCTGTTTTATGCATCGGCCCACTTTTTTTGCAGCTTAACTATTTGCCAAATGGTGAACGAAACCGCCGCTATTATAAAAATGCTAACCAGCAAGAACATACCGGTATCGTGCGATGCCTCCAGCATAAAAGCAGATATAATAACAATAAGACTAAAAGCAATACTGGCGGGATAAAATACCCTCTTGGCTTTTATACCATACCCCACTGCCGCAGGATATGCAATAGCTATTACAAGCAAAAACGCCCCAAGCATAGTTTCTTTATCGAAAATGCCGGCAACTATACCTGCGGTAGATATGGATACACAAACCAATGCCAGTATATTGGTAAACCAGCCAGGTATGTTAACTTCTGGTTTCAGGCTATGTAATACAATTGAGGCAACAAGAGTAAATGTATTCAACCCAAACAAAATCAGGCACAGGTCGGTTGGCTGTAGGTTGTGCATCGCTTGACCCAGATACAAAACAAGCGTGGTATTAATTAGAATTATATACAATAACCACAGCGGCGCAAACCCGGCTGACAGCACCCATAGTGTTACAAAGGCCGTCCAGGCAATAAAAAGCTCGTAAGTATCGGCACCTGTTTGGTATATCTGACCGTATACAGCAAACAAAGCGCCTACTAGCACCGCTGCACCTGTCAGCAAAATATTCTTGATCAGCGCGCTCGCTTTTGAAAAAACAACCACGGCAACTACGCTTAGCATTGCGCCGCCTACCAATCCCATCTTGGCAAACTTGCCCAAATCATCCCAATTGTAAGCAAAGAAGAAAATGATGCCGGCACTGGTAAAGCAAACACCAAGGCTAATGAAGAATAACTGCAGAAATTTTTGCCAGGCGGTGGCATGGTTGTATACATTGTCATTTAGCGCCCGCCCCACCCCTTCAGCAGACCAACTGCTGTTGCGCCCCAGTATGTGAATATCGTCGCGGTCTAACTTCTGCATAGTGCCTGCTGGCTTTAACCAAATATAAGAATACAATTTTGTTGGTTTTGCTTAGGTTTGAAACCGCTATGCAAATAATTACTACCAAAGACGGTTCGCATACTTTATTCAACGACCAGTTTAACGAAGTATACCACAGCCAACATGGCGCTATAGGCGAAAGCCTGCATGTGTTTATTAAACAAGGGCTGGATTATATACTTGAAGGGGCTAATGCCAATGAAGTGAACATCCTTGAAATTGGTTTTGGCACAGGATTAAATGCGTTGCTTACCATGCTGGAAGCTGAGAAGCGCAATTTAAAAATTGACTATACCACGCTGGAGCTATACCCCATAGAAATTGCTACTATAAAAGAGCTGAACTATACGCAGCAATTGGGTTACGAGTTTTGCTACGGGCCCTACCACTCGCTGCACCTGGTTAGATGGAATGAAGCCCATGCGGTGACTCCCTGCTTTACATTCAACAAGGTACACGAATCGGTATTTGCATACGATCTGCCTGCCGATAAATTTGACATAATTTACTTCGATGCCTTTGCGCCCGATAACCAGCCCGAAATGTGGACGGCTGATACTTTCAGAAATATGTATGCTGCCATGCGGCCAGGCGGAGTGCTGGTAACTTACTGCTCGAAGAGCATTGTGCAACGTGCCATGAGAC
>DATGXP010000270.1:0-13875 GCA_035298845.1 Chitinophagales bacterium | reverse complement strand
CCTGCAAAAGTTACATTATTTCTAAGTACATTGGAGTTGAGAGTAGAACTCCACGTGCCCCCACCTAGCACAAATACAGTTGTTCCTGAAACTGTTGCCACATTTGTTTGGGTGTATCCGCCGTTGCATGTTAAAGTATTGCCATTAATAGTGGTTGCTGTTGTTCCGCCACAAGTCACGACACCATTTACTGTCCAGTTGTCTGCTAAAGTGAATGTTTGGGAGGTGCCATTTAATTGCATACCACCAGATATAGGGACACCATTTGATGTTAAAGTTGCTGCTGTTAAGCATATAAGATTAGAACTACCTGTATATTGCATTCCTGTAGCAAGCGTAACCGAACCACTTACCGATAAGTTCGCATTCATAACTAAAGTGTCAACGTAATTAGTAAGTGTAATAGTTTTGGCCACAGAATTTACGTTAACTATCAACTTTCCTGATGTAGCTGTTGCAACAACATCGTCAGCCGCTGTTGGAACAGCCCCCTCTACCCAAGTACTGGTGCTATTAAAATTGCCGCCGGCATTGGATATAGTTCTGGTAGCAGAAAATGCCGAAACCAGATACCCCAGAAAACAAAAAATTAATGATATTTTTTTCATAAAACCTTCAATCTGGTTCGCTGCTATTCCATTGTTGTTTCAATAATTAAAGTCACTCTCTTAACCGTGGTTGCAGAATTCACAATAAACTCAAACATATCACCACCAGTTATCGCAGTATTACCCCAGCCGCTTAAAGTTGTATTTTGGTTCTTTTGGGCAGTTGATAAAGTAGGTAATGCTGTGCCTGCAATAGAAGTTGTAGTAGGGAAAGACGCATAATTACTACGCTTAACATCAATAACACATGAGCCTGCCTGGTCTGCTACAATAGTCCAACCCGTAATAGTGCCATTGTAAGGGATTTCTGTAAATCCTTTGCTACCAGTGGTAATAACATCCCCTAAACCATCTATAGTAATTCCAAATCTGTTCTTCTTTGGCACAGAGCTCCAGCCTAATGTGCCAGATCCATTAGTCGTTAAAGCTTGCCCGTTTGCACCTTCGGTATTAGGCCAAGTCCATGCGTATTGTGCAGGACTACTGTAAATTTTAAGTTTAGTAGAGTCAGCATAAATACCATGCACATGCTGGTCGGAGGCATCATGCCAAACCATTGAAGCAGCATTTTGCTCTATATGCATTATACCTTGGCGACCGGGCGTTAAAGTCGAACTAGTTGCAGAAAGTATAATATCAGGATGCGCACCTAAATTTAAAACATTAATCGATGCCGTTCCCTTAGCATCGTCTGCAACCCTCATAAACGCAGTAGCATTTATTCCGAAAGCAGGAATTTGGCCTACTCCAACTTGTGCTCCGTAACTACCGGCAGAATCACCATAAACCAAAATAGCCGATGGTGTAGGTATATTGGTTGCGTCTATTTTCACATTAACAGAATCTCCCAGATCAAGACCATAAAATTTACCATTTCGGGGAGTTACAAAATGTGTATTGCCAGTGCCAGGATCTCTTGCAAATTTAGAAGTAGCCCTTAGCCCATTAGAATCTCCATATGGTATCTGTCCATAGGGTACTGTCGATAAATTACCACTGCTTCCCGAATGCAAAGCAAAAGGAACACTTAGCAACTGAGATGCTCCCATATTTATATAGCTCGTTCCGCCTGCAGGATCTAGCTCAACCTGTAAATATTTCGCTGCACTACCCCAGTTAATATTACTAAATGTACCACTATCTACAGTGCCTTCACCTATATTAACTGTAAACATTCCCAGATTATCAGTAATTATAGAATCAGTTTCTCTATATCTAATAGGCCCGGTTGCGCTGGAATCATGGATGGTTAAGCGAATGCGCATAGCCTGATCTGGTATAGGCGTACCAAAAGAGTCTCTAGCCACTGCTTGGTAGGGAAAAGCCAATGGAGATTGCGCATTACATACCAGGCAAAGCACTGCTAGGCCTAGAAGAAAAATAAATTTTCTCATAAGAAAATATTGTTTGCAAATAAGTAAGAAACTGTTTCTTTCAATAAGGCGCTAACCTAGCGTAGTCGTGGGCACAGCGGTAAGTGTTTTCTGTAGCAGGTATTCAAAACAGTTTGTTATATATCAATAACAGCACAAGTGTATAATTTAAAGCATTACATTCAAATAATATTAATTATTACTTATTAACAGGTTTTAAACATGAATTATCGTTAAAACACTAATATGTTATGGGGCAGATCAAAAGTCCCTCAACTAAAGATCTTTCAAAACATTGATTATGTATTTGCTTAATTATTCAAGCTATCCGAGTCCTTTTATGATGCTTAGGCAATCTGTCTGGAAACACCTTTGTATGAAATACTTCTCGATTTTCACACGCATATAATCCATAAATTCTGTTCTGGAATCATGGATTTTGTACATCAACGAAAATATATCTTGTGGAAAATTAAGCTTACCCACTCCGAAGAAAGCCGCCAACTCGCGTGCAAATGCATTTCTTATAATGGGAGTCCCGTCGTTACGCATAATTTTATCCGAAGGAATAAAGCAAGCACTACCTCCGAAAGTTCATTTTTATCACCTATCCACGAGTAGGGGCTATTTAACCTTACATATTCCTTTCGCTCGTATTCCAATATTTCATCATTCACACAGTTTTCCAATTGATTAAATAAATTGGTGGATAACTCAAAACATCGGTCTATACTTGCTTTTTTCTTTTGGCAGGCTATCAGGATTAAAGATCAGCTCCTCACTATCTAAATCTTTCGGCTTTGTAATAACAAGTACATCCATAAAAGAGGCACGGTAACATTGATTAATAGACCACAAGGCTTTTTTACATGTTCTTAGCTCTACTAAACAATCAATATTGAGATCCTCTCTCGCACTCACATCAACTAAACCGTTGTTAAAGCCTTTCTGAAACTGAACCGTAATATCTATTAAACCACTTCGTTCTTCCAAGGGCTATCAAGATAGTATGTTGTTCTCCCTTCAATCTCCAATACCGTCCTTTCATATCTTAATATCCTGATAGCTTCATAAAACATATAAAGATTATCATGTGGTAATAGCGCCTTATTGTAGTCCATTTTCCTTCTGAGACTTTCTAAATGGATTTGTCATGTTCGGTGGGTTTTGTAACAGTAAAGTTAAATTGCAATATCTATTGCAAAAGAATTTATGCTTCAAATTTGGAAACTGCGCAACTTTGCGCATACCTTCGCATAAGCAGTATGAAAGAAGATGGAGGCGAGCGTAAATCGAGCGTTATTTGAAGGCATATCAACAAAACCCAATACCAGCGCGGGTTTCAGGAAAGGGTTCGAATCCCTCTCTTTCCGCAAAAATAAAGCCGCTCCGGCAAAACATATAACTACGGATATGATAACTTTGAACAGATAGTTCTACCTACCATGAGCAACCAAATACCACATAACGAAGAGCATTTTGATAGCCCCGACTTTGTAAAAGATATTGTGATAGGTATGGCCGATGGGCTTACAGTGCCCTTTGCATTGGCAGCAGGCCTAAGCGGTGCGGTAGATACCACTAGCATAATAGTTACTGCCGGTATCGCCGAAATTGCCGCTGGCAGTATTGCCATGGGCCTGGGGGGCTACCTGGCCGGCCGCACCGAGGTAGACCACTACGATTCTGAATTGAAAAGGGAATATTTTGAGGCTGACACTTATCCCGAAAAAGAAAAACAGGAAGTGCGCGATGTGTTACACGAGTATGGCGTAAGCGAAACATCCAGCAAAATTATTGCCGATGAAATGAGCCGCGATAAAGAGAAATGGGTAAAATTTATGATGCGTTTCGAACTGGGTCTCGAAAAGCCCGATGCCAAACGTGCACGGCAAAGCGCTCTTAATATCGGCCTGGCATACATCGTGGGCGGCCTGGTACCACTAGCGCCCTATTTCTTTGCCGGCAGCACCACTCAGGCGTTAATGTTGTCCGTAGTGGTTACACTTATAGCCCTATTCATATTTGGCTTTTTAAAAGCCAAGGCTACCGGGCAGCCACCGTTTGCCGGTGCGCTTAAAACCACATTGATAGGTGCCATAGCAGCTGCCGCTGCTTTTGGCATAGCTAAAGCAATACAATAGTTATTACTTCTTATTATCAGCCTCTGCTACAGATAGGTTTGTTTAAAAACAATCCAACCCCGCCTAACACCTTTTTGCATTATAAGCTTTTACAGTGCTAAATGATTGCGTATTTTCGCGCTCTCAAATTAAACTATGGGCAAAGTAAAAGTTGGATTAGTGCAAATGAGTTGTGTAAAAGAAGCACAGCCAAATTTAGATAAAGCCATTGCCGGCATACGCGATGCAGCTGCCAAGGGCGCACAGATAGTGTGCCTGCAGGAGTTGTTTACATCGCTGTATTTTTGCGATGTAGAGGATTATGAAAACTTTAAACTGGCCGAGGCCATACCCGGCCCCAGTACCGATGCACTATCTGCTGTGGCAAAGGAACTGAAGGTGGTTATCATAGCATCGCTTTTTGAAAAGCGGGCAAGTGGTATTTACCACAACACCACTGCCGTGCTGGATGCCGATGGCGCATACTTGGGCAAGTACCGCAAAATGCACATACCCGATGACCCGGCTTACTACGAAAAATTCTATTTCACGCCCGGCGATTTAGGCTATAAAGTATTTGAAACAAAGTATGCCAAAATAGGTGTGCTTATCTGCTGGGACCAATGGTACCCCGAAGCATCGCGCATTACCGCGCTGATGGGTGCCGAAATCCTCTTCTACCCTACCGCTATTGGCTGGGCCACCTCGCAGGATGAGCAAACCAATAAAGAGCAGTACGATGCCTGGCAAACCATGCAGCGCTCGCACGCAGTTGCCAACGGTGTACACGTAGTAAGCGTAAACCGCGTAGGCCTTGAGCAGGATGGGCTGATGAAATTCTGGGGTGGTAGTTTTGTAGCCAACCCTATGGGCCGCTTACTATACTTAGCTAGCCACGATAAAGAAGAAAATATAGTAGTGGAAGTAAATACAGCCGATACCGATTTCTACCGCACACACTGGCCCTTTATGCGCGACCGCCGTATAGATTCGTATCAACCAATTACCAAACGCTATATCGACGAGGGATAATCATGACACTAAGCACCGGAAATCATACACCAAAAGAATTGGGTTTTCACTTCCCCGCCGAATTTGCAAAGCAGCGCGCCATGTGGCTTAGCTGGCCGCATAAAGAGGCAAGCTGGCCCGGCAAAATTGATACTATCTTTCCGGTATACGCACAGTTTATTACACTGGTAGCCGAAGGTCAAGAGGTGTGCATCAACGTAAAGGATGAAGCCATGAAACAGTTTGCTGTAAAACATCTTACAGCCATGGGTTGCGATTTATCCAAGGTAAAATTTTATATGCACCCTACCAATGATGCCTGGTGCCGCGACCACGGCCCTGCATTTTTGCTTAACCGCAATACAGGCGAAAAAGTAATAGTAGACTGGGGTTACAACGCCTGGGGCGATAAATATCCTCCGTACGACTTAGATGATGTAATACCTACATTGATAGGTATAGAACTAGGCTTACCGGTATTTAACCCCGGTATAGTAATGGAGGGCGGCAGTGTAGAGTTTAACGGCAAAGGAACATTACTTACCACCACCGCTTGCCTGCTAAACAAAAACCGCAACCCGCATTTGTCGCAGCAGCAGATTGAAAAATACTTGACTGACTACTACGGTGTAGAAAACATACTGTGGCTGGGCGATGGAATAGTAGGCGACGATACCGATGGGCATATAGATGATATTACCCGCTTTGTAAACGAAGATACTGTAGTAACGGTGGTAGAAGAAAACCCCGGCGATGAAAACTATGAACTGCTGCAGGAGAATTTAAAAACACTGCACACCCTGCGGCTGGAGACCGGTAAGCAACTGAATATAATAGAGTTGCCTATGCCTGCCCCTGTGGTGTACGACGGTCAGCGTCTGCCGGCATCCTACGCCAATTTCTACATAGCCAATAAGTATGTGGTAGTGCCCACCTTCCGCGATGAGAAGAACGACATACGCGCGCTCGATATACTCGAAAATTGTTTCCCCGATAGAAAAGTAGTAGGCTTAGATTCTACCGACCTGATATGGGGCCTGGGTAGTTTCCACTGCCTTAGCCAGCAGGAGCCTGCAGTTTAAAAAGGATTGCTATGCGCCGGGTTAGTCAAAAACTCCTGGTCAGTCAGCGTTTTCAAAAACGCTATCATAGCCTGCTTATCGTAACCGGTTAAGGTTTGCAGCCCGCCCTGGTGTACTGTTTTCATCAGCGGGTCGTTGGTTGGCGAATTTTTTAAACCGCTGTTATAAAAATCAATTACCTCTTCCAGCGTGGCAAAGCGGCCATCGCGCATATAAGGGCCGGTTACTTCTATGTTACGTATGTGTGGTGTTTTAAACTTGCCGTTATCCAGCTGGCTGTTGGTTATTTTACCCAGCCCCTGGTCGGGGAAACCATCAAAAGAACTCACCTCATCCAGCGCATTGTTATGAAACCCGTTGTCTATCATCGTATTGCCCACACCCGAGTGGCAATGAAAACAATCGCCCCCGTCTATAGTCTGGCTTACCGAAAATATATCTGTTTTAAATAAACTATCGCCGCGTGCTTCCAGCGGTGTAAACACATCTTCGTTGCGCGATACTTTATCAAACTTACTATTGGCCGAAATAAGCGTAGCCATAAACTGCATCAGCGCCCGCGATATTTTATCCTCGGTAATAGTACCCGGGCGGCCAAAGGCTTTCTTAAACAGTCTTACATATTCCGGCTTAGCTTCTAGTTTAGGCACCACTACTGCAGCATTAAAATTCTGCTCGTGTAGCATCGCATCGGCAGCCTGTAGGTGTAGCGAATCTGCGCGTCCATCCCAAAAATACTTCCGCATCCATATCAGGTTAAACAGCGGCGGGGTGTTACGCGCCGTAGGGCCAAAAAAATTCTGGCTAAACTGTTTGCCCCCATCGCTAAAAGCAAACTCCTGCTTGTGGCACGATGCGCACGAGATAGAACTATCGGATGATACCACAGGGTCGTAAAACAACATGCGGCCCAGCAATATGCCTTCCTCGGTCAGGTTAGTGCCTGGTGGCAGGTTTATATTAGGGAACTTAAATGGCTTGGTTAAGGTTACCGGCACACCGGTATACAGGCTGTCGGGCTCACCGGTGTTGCAATCATCGCACACTATAGGGTCGGGCTTACATTGCTGTAGCATAAGGGCCAGCAATACAAAAGGGATAAAAAGAAGTAGTGCCCGTTTCATAGTTTATTCCGAGTAAGAAAACGTTTGAGCAAACCGGTCGGCAAATTTTATAGCTACCGCCAAATCGCTGTTCTCCGATTGGGTACCCGGCTCCACAAACATATCTATAGCACCGGCGCCTGTAAACAGAGTTTGTAAATCTACATTCAGGTTAATTACAGTTTCGCCTTCAGCATTTACTGTAAAGTTACCGTTGCTTAAGCTAACCTGGCGGTAGCAGGTATCACGGCCCACATGGTACACCAGGCCAATGTTGCCTCCGGCAAAATTGTTACCCAAGGTATCAGCTGTTCCTTCTAAAATTACAAAGCGGTACTTAAGCCAGTCCCAGTGCATGTCGTCTTTAGGGCCCAGAGGGTCACTGTCATCCAAATCTGTGGGCGTGGTAGAGTTTTGTGTGGGGTCCAACCCTACGCTAAACTTTATGCCCTTATACGTACCGGCATCGGCATTTACCAAATCCGATTTCCAGGCGTTATCGGCATAATCAAAAAACGCAACATCCTCTACCTCTACTTCGCTGCCATCTTCTTTCACCAGTTTAATGTGCGATAAATAAAATTTCAGCTTACTGAAATAATACTCGCGCGATACACCATCATTGTAAATACCGCTGCCAAAGTTTAAAGGCTGGCTGCCCACATAGGCATTCAACTGCAGTTTCAGGTTACCATGCTCATGCGTATCCTTATCGTGGCAGCCCGTCACAAGAAACAGCACCGGCAGCAGCAGTAAAATATAGCGGTATGTTTTCATCTCTCTGTTTGGTATAAGACTCTAATTTACAACAAACTGTTGCCTGTTGTAATGGATGTTATAATGCATTAACAAATGCCTAAAAATTCGTCATTGCGAGGAACGAGAAATATCGTCATTGCGAGAAGTCAGCGCTTTGGCTGACGACGAAGCAATCCCCTACCCATGTGGGCCGGAAATTGCTTTGTCACTAGCAGTTCCAAAAACTATCCCAGCGACTCCTCGCAATGACGAACCGCTTACACGCGCTGTTTTACAAACTGCTTATCGTGTTTCACTTCGTCCATCTCTATCTTGCTTATAATCTCATGCATAATTTCGGTAGTACCCGCGCCCATAGTCATCAGGCGTATATCGCGGAACGAGCGGGCAATGCCGTAATCTTCCATGTAGCCCCATCCACCGTGTATTTGCAGGGCATCGTTTATCACATTAAAGGCCTCTTCGCACACGTATGCTTTAGCCATCGATATTATTTTGTAAGCTGCCGGGCCGTGCTCTATAAACTCGGCTACTGCGCGGTACGAGAACGAACGGCAGGCTTCGGTAATAATAGCCATGTGCGCTATCTTGTGGCGCAGCACCTGAAACTTGGCAATAGGGCGGCCAAAGGCTTCGCGCTCAAGCATGTATTTTTTAGCTTTATCCAGCGCAGCCTGTGCCGATGCAGTACCGGTAATAGAAGCTATCAGGCGCTCTTCCTGAAAATTGGCCATTATGTAGTAGAACCCAAAATCTTTTTCGCCCAACAGTGCGCTCTTAGGCACTATGCAGTTTTCAAAAAATAACTGACCGGTATCGCTACTGTGCATACCCAGCTTGTTGTGTACAGCTGTGGCAGAAAAACCAGGTGTAGTAGTATCAAATAATAGAAGCGATAATGCATGGCCCTCACCGGTGCGCACTGCCAGCACTATAAAGTCGGCCATGGTACCATTGGTAATAAACATCTTACTACCGTTTACCACGTAGTGGTCGCCTTTATCTTCGGCGGTAGTTTTAATACCACCCACATCGCTACCGGCACCCGGCTCGGTAATACCCAATGCGGCCACCTTTTCGCCCTTCAGGGCCGGTGCCAGGTATTTGTGCTTTTGCTCCTCGGTGCCCAGTGCCAACAGTACCGGCAATGGCAAATAAGTATGCGCATACAGCGACATTGATAATCCACCAATGTTCGCTTTCGTCAACTCCTCGCTTATTACCACGGCGCTCCACATATCCATACCGCTGCCGCCATACTCCTCCGGAAAGCTAACGCCAAAAAAGCCCTGCTCGCCCATTTTCTTAAATACTTCGCGCTCGCATATTTTATTCTCCTCCCAGTACTTTATGTTGGGTGTTATCTCGGCCTCTACAAACTGACGGAATGATTGACGGAGCAACTCGTGCTCGGGTGTGAATGGATTGGTTGTCATTTTTGTTTTTGTTTTTAAAAGTATGGTAACGAATGTAGAAAAAAACCGGATGGCAAATACCCCTGATTATTTTGTTAAAATAAGGGTGTGGCCGCGTGCCAGCTTTGGCAACCGTTGGTGTTATCACCAACAACTACAGCCAGGCAGCTTAAATAGAACAAATTGCTACTTAATTTGTTCTATCGCATATGCATTATATAAAGCAACAACAATTTTTACCCATTACACTGGCCGAGGCCTGGCGTTTTTTTGCCACACCCACCAACCTTAATAAAATAACACCGCCGGAGATGAAATTCAAGGTGCTGTCTGAAGTGCCTGAGCAGATGTATGAGGGCTTGATAATACGCTACGAGATAATGCCCATGCTGAATATACCCATGCACTGGGTTACCGAAATAACACACATTAAACCCCTTCAGTTTTTTGTAGATGAGCAGCGCCAGGGGCCTTACAACATCTGGCACCACGAACACCACTTTGCCGAAGTGGAAGGCGGCGTTATGATGACCGACATTTTACATTACGATATCGGCAAATCAATTTTCGGCTGGCTGGCCGGCCACCTCTTCGTGCACCGCGCTGTACGCCAGATCTTCGACCACCGCAAGGTTGTGTTGGATGAGTTGTTCAAGAAATAGGTTGTAACTACTTTAGATTTGACAACTTTTAAAAAGTTGTCAAATCTGTCCTTCGAAGAACGGGTTTCAACGTAAAGCGCAGCCTGCCTCCAGTGGGCCACGCCTGATTTTATCCTCGATACATAATTTAAACCAAGGCGGTTTTTATGTAATTTCAAGCATTTAAGATTCTAATGCATTTATATAATTTTACATATGATTTTTATATTTTACAAAAACACAATATTTAACAACCGCAAAAAACATAGCTGAAACCCGCGCCCAGCGCAGAAAGTGCCAAAACTTACCATATTCTGCATGTTTAGGCTATTTTTGACATATTGAAGTTCTTTGAAAAGCCTCTGCCAGTAAGGGTTTGAGTGCGTTTAGGTTACAATCCCTTTGGGTCAGTAATGCCAGGGCGTAGTTTTAGTAATAGTAATGGGTATAGGTATGGGTTTAATGGAATGGAAAAAGATGATGAAGTGAGCGGCGCAGGTAACCATATAGACTATGGAGCTAGAGGGCGAGATCCTAGGTTGGGTGGTGGCTGGTGGTCCGTGGATCCTCTTGCGGCGAAGTATCCCCATATTAGTCCGTATGCTGCATTTGCAAATAATCCTATAATTTATGTAGATAATGATGGAAGAGAGAACATCATTTACCTATTAGTTCTTCCGTCCTCAAATACGACTTTAAAAAAAGGGGATGCGCAAAAAATAGCTAATCAAGCAACAGCTAATTTCCAAAGCATGGGGCTAAAAACAGAGGTTAGAATTGTGGATGCAACTAAATTTGATATTTCTAAGATTGACGGAACAGATGCCGTTGCTGTAATCGGTTCAAAAAACGAAGTCACAAGTTACGTAAAAAACACATTAAAAGATGCGGAGTTTGGCGAAACTTTAGAGAAAAGATGGAGTGGCGGGGGGAACAATCCAGAAACATCAGAGAATTCAAAAAACAATAACCCCGCGAACATTATTGCGATTGATGCTGATGGTCTAAATTCCTTCGGCGATAAAATTGCTTCTCCGGATGATAAAGAGAAAGCCGTTAAAGCGGGTGCTCTTTCTATTAACCATGGGGCAGGTCATAACTCAGGATTAAATCATTCCGACGGCGATTTAGTTGATAATGATGCCCCTGTTATGAAAAAGGCTTCTGGCATATCGTCATACAGCCGTAATAACGGTTATCCAAAAGTATTTGACAAAGCAAAAAATGCTGATTATGTAAAATCTATGAAAGCTCGCTTTTCTGACAATAAAGCAACAGATAATTATTCAAAAAGAACCACACCAAAGAAAAGATGAACGATATAAAATATTTGCTTATAGCTACTATCATCATCCTGTCTTCTTGCAAAAATAGGACGCTAAACAATAAATCCACTTTTTCCTTCCACACCACTTATAAAGAAGTCCAATTTACGGTTATAAACCCGACATACAGCAGCTACAACTTCTACAACAGTGATAATAATACAGATATTGAAGGTGAGCAGGTAATAGGTTTTGCATATTCTGAAACAGATACAGGCGCAATCAAAATTCATCAAACTTTTAATAATCATCTTTCATGTGATACAATTGATTCCCTTCTTTTAAAACAGCATAGACGATTAATCATGGAGTTCGATACGATGGCAAGTGCTTTTAAGCAATATTCTAAGAATATAAACAACGTGAGATTTCTAATCACCCAATTTAATCACGGATGTTATGTTTCACTGTGCCTAGAAAATGAAAGCACAGCAAGAATTGAATTGACTAACGTTAAGGATAGTACCATTGTCAATGATTTTATCTCCTCTATAAAAATTTTGTAGACCGCTGTTTCCGTGCCCAAGGCTCTGCGCGGGACAACTTGGAAAAGCGGGGTGAACATAATTTACCACAATATCGCAGTATTGGTACCGAGTAAAAGCATCTACCCATTGCACTACGGCCGTAGTTACAAAGTAAACACCATGAGGATTTCCAAACTTGTACGCAAAGCCCATATATTAAAAATATAAAAATCAGCCAGGTTGTTTATATTAGTTTCGGAGTTAAACACTCCGTATTATTAGTGGTTCCAAGTTGTTCCTCCCAAAGCGGAGGAAACACTCGGAATAGCGGGGTAGCTTACTTTGGCTTATAGATGAATACAATGGCATTAAAAATGCCGGACCACTTACATCTTCGTTTCTTGGCTCATGCAAGTCTAAAGGAGAAAGAAGCGGAGCATATCGGAGAAGGTTCCTAGTATATTAGAATGGCAATGTTCGGATTGCTAACCAAATATTCAATTTTATAAGAACTACCTTCTTTTACGAATTTGCTTTCCGGTAATTTTTGACAGCGTTGATATTGCTTGTTGTTTACTCGATACTTAAAGAAACATACGTTGTTTGATCTCGTGAATTTATCAACTTCCCCATATACAAAAAAAGTTTGTTGATTTTCGACAAAAAGAGGCTTTGCATAATCAATCCTACTGTCTACAGGATTTAGACTATCATAGATAATTTCATATCGCTCTCCTGGAAAAATATATCGCGATGGTGGCTCGTCTTCACGTACGTATCGTTTGTTATTAACATAATACTCAGCTATAGCATAGTTGCCTTTCATATTACCCACTTTAATTATCTCTCCTGCTGTTATTGCAAGATTTTCTTCAATCTTTTTAATTTGCCTGTTGTCAACCCACAAACTAATATTAGATAAACAATATATTGCTGAAAAACCAATTAAAAGTATGCCCAAAAAGTATAAAACATTTTTTGCCTTCTCTTTAGTCGACAATATTTTTTTGGGGGGGGGCACTTTCTTGTATTTTTGCGTATCCTTCTTTTTTGCTTTCATATCTACATGCCATCTTGTAAAGGAACAATGCCGAGCACTTGTTTCCCGCTCTTCGAAGTGTTCCGTAGGAGTACTTCGAAGTTGAAATGAAATTGAAGTCTCCGACTTCAATAACTGCCTGCCTACAACTGGTAACCCAAAAACATTCAACACCCTTTGTTCATCTAATGTAAATAAACAAAATAAAAAATCGTTTGGCTTGCATATTTTGATTGTAAAAGGTAAGATGGTTTGGCATTCACGTTGAGCGCATACAAACCCTGGTCGCAAGCGTCTGTATGTATACTTCTCGTTACAAATAAAAATTCATCTAATATGAGTAATCTCATTACCTGAATTTGGTAATGAGATTACCTGATTTGGGTAAGGAGATTATTTGGCCTCAGTAGGTCGGTGTACACACCGCACGACACGTCATGTACACAGGTTTTTATAAGTCTTTTAAACTCAATTTATTGCAACAGGGCATGGTGTACACTTTTCAAAATGGGCTAGTGTACATCCACTTTTTCAATTCGTCTGTCTGTAGCCAGGCCCTCACCAGTGGCGGAGGATGCGCAGGTTTGGTATTTGTAATGCTGTTACTGTTGCAATCTCCGCCCTTTCCGGGGTTGGTGTCACATATAACAACGCCTAAAAAGGGACACCCGAAAATATTCATGTCAGGGACACCCCTTGCTTATAATAAACTGACTTTAAAATAGTTATAACAGGGCAAGGGGGACACTTTTTCAAAAAAGGCAGTTTGGGGCGTCTATTTGTAAAACTTGCCCAGCCTGCTATATTCGCAATTGAACAAAACGCAAAGATTATGGGTCGCGCATTTGAATTTAGAAAAGAAAGGAAATTTAAAAGATGGGGGGCCATGGCAAAAGCCTTTACCCGTATTGGTAAAGATATAGCCATAG
>DATGXP010000269.1:0-7801 GCA_035298845.1 Chitinophagales bacterium | reverse complement strand
GGTGTTTCCATTGATGAACAGTACGGCGGTATGGGCCTCGATTTTAATACCGGTTTGCTATTTACAGAGGGGCTTGCTGGTGGGTTTTCATTCGCCACTACTATTGGTTGTCAAACATCCATTGGCTCCTTGCCTATAGCATGGTATGGCACCGAAGCGCAAAAGGCAAAGTATCTGCCTGGTATAGCCAGCGGCGAAAAGGGGGCAAGCTATTGCCTAACCGAGCCAAGCGCAGGTTCTGATGCTAATAGTGGTAAAACCCGGGCGGTGCTCAATGCCGAGGGCACACACTATATTTTAAACGGGCAAAAGATGTGGATTACCAATGGCGGATTTGCGGAAGTGTTTACTGTGTTTGCCAAAATAGATAATGATGAGAAGCTATCAGCCTTTATAGTAGAGAAAAGCTTTGGTGGCATATCGCTGGGCAAAGAGGAAAAGAAGATGGGTATCAAAGCATCCTCTACGGTGCAGGTGTTTTTTAATGATTGCAAAATACCTAAAGAGAATCTGCTGGGCGAGCGTGGCAAAGGATTCAACATGGCTCTAAACATTCTTAACAGCGGACGCATTAAAATAGCCGCCGGTGGTGTTGGGGGTATGAAATTTGGCCTGGATAAAACAGTAGAATACTGCAAAACCCGAATCCAGTTTAATAAACCTATTGCGGACTTTGGGGCTATGAAACAAAAGCTGGGAATAATAGCTACCAACCTTTTTGCTATAGAGTCTGGCGTGTACCGGGTAGGTGCCGATGTAGATAAAAAGCACGCTGAACTTTTGGCGGCTGGCAGCAATGGCAACGAGGCTAAGATAAATGCTATGCGCGAATATGCTATTGAATGCGCCGTGTTAAAAGTGCTGGGCAGCGAAGCCATGTGCAATACCGGTGACGAAGCCATACAAATATTTGGCGGTATGGGCTATAGCCAGGAAACCGGTGTAGAAATGGCTTACCGCGATGCGCGTATTACCAAGATATATGAGGGCACCAACGAGATTAACCGCATGCTTACACTTGCCGAGTTTTATAAACGCGCTTTTGTGACCAAAGAGTTAAATTTGGGGGCTGCCAAATCGATGGTGCCGGCAGCTATAGCGCAGAATTTCAACCCGTTTAATAGTGGTTTCCTTTCTATAGAATTTGAATTTGTAAATAACCTGAAGAGCATCTTTTTAATAATAACGGGTGCGGCTGGTGCCAAACTGAAAGAGAAACTGGTAGAAGAACAGGAAATTGTAATGAATCTGGCCGACATACTTTCTATGGCATTTGTATGCGAGTCTGCTTTTCTGCGTGTGAAAAAGCTGAGCCAAAACCCAACTGTAGATAAGGCTACTTTAGAGGTAAAAACTAAAATGGCCAAGTTGTATCTATACGATGCGCTGGATGTAGTCCGCAAATCGGCGAACAACGCCATTGATAGTTACGCCAGCGGGGCGGAGAAGTTGATTTTAAAACGCCTGATGCGCCGTATGCTGAAAAGCTACGACATTAACCCCAAAGATATGCGCCGCGATGTTGCTGATTTCATGATTAAAAACGATGGCTATACTGCTTAGCAGCAAATAAAATTGACCAGAGCGCTATGCTAATACGAATAGTAAAAATGACCTTTGCCGAGGACAAGGTAGAGCAGTTTGTAAATACCTTTAATGAACGCAAGCACCTGATAGCGGCGTTTGAAGGATGCAGTGGTGTAGAGCTACTGCGCGACATAAATGACCCATGCACATTTTTCACGTACAGCCGATGGGATGGACAGGAAAGCCTTGAAAAATACAGACAATCGGAACTATTTAATGCCGTATGGGAAACTGTAAAAAAGTGGTTTGCAGGAAAACCCGAGGCGTGGAGCGTAAGCAAGATTGAATAATAGGTGCAATCAA
This sequence comes from Chitinophagales bacterium, assembly GCA_035298845.1. Lineage (GTDB taxonomy): Bacteria > Bacteroidota > Bacteroidia > Chitinophagales > LD1 > Bog-950. The sequence continues at coordinate 5,911 of DATGXP010000269.1, read as the reverse complement.
AAAAAATCCCCTGGCTTAGGAAAGCCAAGGGATTACCATTATAGTGCAATTACGTTATACAATAAACAAGTCGGCAATTGCCAGTACCTGCGCTTGTGTAAGCGGCTCATCAAATGCTTCGGTTGCTGCATCGTTACCCACACCATTTATGCCGGCAATATTTACGGTAGCCTGCACCAGTATATCATCACCATCGTAAATTGCCTGCGTAGCAGCCGGAAGTGTTCCGCGGCTTGAACCGGTTACCCAGCCCTTTACAGTATCAAGGCCATTTTTGGTACGCAGCCTGCGCACTTCTGAAGCATGGCGCGCTTCTACTGAGTGTATTTGCAATGCGGCAGTAAGCACATCGTTATTAGCCATAAGCGCTCCGGCCTGGCCTTTGTAGGCTCTTACACCCGTATCTTCAAAGGCTTGCGAAAGCGCCAGGAACTGAGCATAAACAACAAACGGTGTAAAATTACCCCCTGCCGTAAAATCGAAGATTGGTGAGTTAACAGGAGTACCACCCAAACTTGTGATAGTATTTTGCAACAGAGTTACGTGTGCATCTTCATGCTGTGATATCTGATTGAAAATAGCAAGATCGGCACCGGCAATTACACCCGAAGCAATGCCCTGGTTATAATAGCTGGCTTCCAGATACTCTAATGTAAGTGCAAAGTTAAGCACATCCACTATGGCAGCAGGACCATTGCCAGCAGCTTTAGAAACACTTGGAATAGCAGCCAGCAAAGCGCCAGGTATGGCAGTAAGGGCCATTTTCTTTGTAATGTCGCCAAATAATGATAAGGTTTCGCGACGTGTCTTCTTTTCAGAAGTATTTATGGTATTAGAGTCAAACTGCTCTATGATATCTATGATTTTCATTTTTGTATGATTTAAGGTTATTAGCAATTAATAAAGAAACTACTAGCTGGTAGGCAGATTGCTTGCGTTGATTTTGCTCTTGAGGTAGGTACCTGCTATACCCAATACTTCAGCCGGTGTTTTGGCACCATCTAAACCCTGTGTATCTACCACATCGTTGCCGGCAAAACTTGCCGTATTGGGGCTAATAAGATCGCGAATAGCCGCAGCATGGCGAGCCTCTACTGATACAATTTTACCAGCCAGCAATAAATAATCAGAACTTACCAATAACTTACCTGCACCGTTGTAGGCAGATACTCCTAAATCTTCAAAAGCCTTAGCTGTATTAAGCACACTGGTGCGGCTTGTAAAGTCTATCATAGAAAAGTCTACCTCGAGGCTTACAATGGCATTACCACCCAGCGCCGCCTTGAAAAATTCGCGGTGCGCTACTTCGTGCTTTTGCAAATCGCTTAATATCTGGCTCTCGGCGGCTGTAATACCTGAATAAGGAGAGGCCATTACCTGTGTATAAAAAGCAGCTTCTAATTGCTCAAGCGCGTAAGCATAATTAAGTATACCGGTATCGCCGCTTCCCAGATTAATACCCTCCGTATTATCATCGTCTTTTTTGCAGCTCGACTGCATAATAATTGCTGATGAGGCTACCGCCAGACCAGAATATTTAAGGAAAGACAATCTTCCCATCTTTTTTAAATCCTTCTCTAATAATTCCATGGTGTTTAAGTTTTAAATTAAAAAATAGATAATCTGACAAGTGCGGCTTTGTTAACAAGCAGGCACAAGAGCAAAACGGTTGCCATTGTTCTTATGCGGAAGGTGGGATTAACCGCACAAATATCTCATCATCGTAAAAAGATACGAGGTAAAAGCGTGAGCGGTTCACTTAAATTTAAAATAAATATGTTTTAAATAATGGGAAAGTAAAGCCCCATCTTAAGAAATACAATGAGCAAGTAAATGCCGAAACAGGGAATTAAAGACACATATTGTCGTACCTGACAATAAAATAAGTAGTGTATAATTAAAGGAACCAGATTTAAGAAAAATCAGAAATGGTTTTAAGCCATTGACTAAGTGCCGGGCCAATATCATCGCGCTTAAGGCCCAGTAATAAATTTGTTTTAATAAAATCGAGCTTGTTTCCTACATCATGGCGCACACCGTCGAAAAGGTGGCCATAAAGAGCGCGGTTAAACATTAAAATGCGCATGGCATCCGTTAGTTGTATTTCGTTATTGGCACCGGGCAGAGTTTGTCTTAAGCAATCGAAAATATCCGGGGTTAAAATGTACCGACCGCTAAATACCAGGTTAGAAGGAATATTATCTTCGGGAGGCTTTTCTACCAGAGAGGTTGCCTTATAAACTTTGTCACTTACTTGTTCACCCACAAATACGCCATACCGGTGCACAATATCGAGTGGCACCTGCTGCAAAGCAACCACCGGTTGCTGCAGGCTTTCAAAGTCTTCGGCCAAAGATTGAGTAAGCGGGACCGGTGATTCTATTATTGTATCGCCCAACAATACAGCAAAAGGCTCATTGCCTACAAATTTTTCAGCGCATAGTATAGCATCGCCAAGACCTTTCTGCTCGTGCTGGTATTCGATATGAATATTGCACAGATGGTTAAGCTTTTGAATCTCACCCAGCTCCTCTCCTTTTCCTTTTTGTTCCAGCAGCTTTTCCAGTTCCAGGTCAGGCCTGAAATGGTCCCGCAACACCTCCTTACCTGCAGAGATAATTATCAGCACATCGGTAATGCCAGACTGTACTGCTTCTTCCACCACATACTGTATTACAGGTTTATCTACAATTACCAGCATCTCTTTTGGCTGGGCCTTTGTAGCTGGCAATAAGCGGGTTCCAAACCCTGCTGCGGGTATTACCGCTTTTCGTATAGAGTGTTGCATTTGCAAATTTAAATTTACTTAATTTTCATAGTGGTAACAGACCACCCCGTCTCGCCTTCGGCGAGCCACCCCTCCTTAAAAACCGCTGCGGTAGCAGCGTAGGAGGGGAATCTAACAGCCATTAAGCAATATCCGGTTTAATAACCACAGCACCTATCTTGTTCATTTCACCGGTTAACCGGTTATACATTTCTTCATTTTCATACGTACCTATAATAGCGCCACCACTACCGGTAAACTTGGCGCTGGCACCTGCAGCCCTGGCCGCTTGCACCAATTGCTTATTACCACTGCTGACCTGTATAGTGCTGTTACGGATATCGAAGTTACGGTTAATTAACCCGGCTATATCCTTATCGTCCTTTTGCAGTTTACTCCACACCTCTACAGTAAGGTCTTTCCATTGCTCAATAGCATCCAATACATCAGCATCACCTCTAGCGTAGCGGGCCGCAAGGTCATTATGAGTTACTTCGGAACCTTCTGAAAGGTTTTCGCGATAGGCCAGATAAAGCGGTGGCAACATATCTTTGTCGAAAGGCACATAATTGCCATAGCCCTGACTGTCCATAATTGCCTTATCAAAATCCATATAAACCGGTTGGCTGTAAACCTGTGCGACACGGTCCTGCAGTCCAGCACCAATATTGAGTTCATCTTTTTCTACCGAAAGAATGAGGTTGGCTAATACCGGCTTAGGAATATCGAACTGATAAAACTGCATAAGTGATTTCATTACTGCAGTTACTATAGCGCTGCTACCAGCAAGACCCAACCGGTGAGGAATATTGGTTGAATAACGAATAGTAAAGTTTTTACTGTGCAAAGTATGGCCCCTGGCTGCCGAGTAATTGTAAAATACTTCTATAGCCCCTTTAACCAGCCGCACACCACCATAGTAACCAAACTCTTGCACCTCTTCTACAATTTCCTTAGCGCTATTAAACACCATGCGGTCGCGATTACAAGGGATAATATGCAGGTGCGCAGATTCTTCCAGTTCTACCTGTGCCGTAAAATTTTTAAATACAAAGGCAATGGTTTTGCCATAATAACCATCGGATGGATTGCCGATAAGGGCAGCGCGAGGATATGCAATAGTGCGAATCATATACGGCGGCAAAATACACAATTTAAAGATTTGGTATTTGCGGCCGGAGCAAGAAAGACCATTACCCGCACCCGATTTACAATACCAGTTTAATTATCCTTAAATACAAATAAGCACAAGCAAATGAATTAATCAAATTAGATAGAATAAAAACTGTTTTGTGTAAAAAGCTTGATGGAGAAATTTATCCTTTTTACTTTGCGCATCACTAATCTTAAACCCTCCTTGCATGAAGACTATTGGAAAGGTCCTTAAGTGGACAGGAATTGCCTTTTTTGGCCTTATTGCTTTACTTGTTGTAACTGTATTTATCCGGTACGATCGAACATTTGAAGAACCTTACCCGGATATTCATGCTTCTACCGACAGCGCTGTAATAGCCCGTGGCAAATACCTTGCTTACGGACCTGCACATTGTGCCGTTTGCCACACTACTGCTAAAGATTCACTAGCACTTGAAAATGGTGAATATGTACCTATGAGCGGTGGACGGCTTTTTAATATGGAGATAGGTAAACAATATACCGCTAACCTTACACCAGATAATGAAACCGGTATAGGCAATGTGCCGGATAGTGTATTGGCCCGTACGCTTCGTTATGGCGTTAATCGGCATGGGCATGCTATTATCCCTTTTATGCCTTACAAAGACCTGAGTGATATGGACCTTACGGCCCTACTTTCTTATCTCCGTTCGCAGCCACCGGTAAAAAATAAAGTACCCGCCGTGGAATACAACTTTATGGGTAAAGCGGTGATGGCCTTTTTATTAAAGCCCGAAGTGCCAACTACCCCACCACCCTACTCGGTGCAAATGGATACCACTGCCGAATACGGTAAGTACCTGGCCTATAATATGGCTAATTGCCGCGGCTGCCATACTAACCGCGACATGAAAACAGGTGAATTTATTGGGCTTGATTTTGCCGGTGGAATGAAAATGCCCTGCGACTATAACAAGAATAAGGTTTACTGTCCACCTAATTTAACTACCGATGCCGAAACCAGCCCTATTGCCAACTGGACTTATGAGCAATTTCGCGACAGGTTTAAAACCGGAGCGCTTATCCCCGGCTCGCACATGCCATGGACCATGTTTAACCGTATGAACGAAACAGACATGAAAGCTGTGTACAAATACCTGCATTCGTTGCCAGCAATTAAGAATGAGACCGGCCCATACGTGCAGAAGGCGCAGGGTTAGCATACATTTCTACTATACACCTTTTCGCGTTTTAGTGCACAAATTGTTGACAGGCATACTATTTACTGTTAATTAGGCGTTTATTTTTGTGCTGGTTCAAAACTATAGCCTTGCTTAAAAAGTATTTCAATAAAGTTCTGCTGTATAATATCCTTATAGCTATTGGGGTGGTAGTGGTGCTATTGCTGATAGTGCAGTCAGGTTTGAAGAGCTATACCCGCCACGATGAGAGTGTAACAGTACCCGACCTGCGGGGGAGCACCTTTGAGCAGGTAAAGGAAATACTAGGCAGCAAAAACCTGGAGTATCAGATAATGGATTCGGTTTATGATATGAGCAAGCCGCCTATGAGCATAATAGACCAAAACCCCAAGCCGAAATCGAAGGTGAAGGAAGGACGCACCATTTACATTACCATTAATGCGACTAAGGCTCCTACTACCGAAATACCTGACCTGATAGGGCGCAGCTCGCTTAAATATGCCAAAATGCAACTGGAGAGTTATGGCCTGAAGGTGGGCGAGCTGGTATACAAGCCAGACCCGCACCTGAATGCCGTAATAGGCATGATGGTAAACGGCAAAAATGTAACAAAAAAAATGCGCGTAGCCCGTGGTACTGTGATAGATATAGTACTGGGCGATGGGTTGGGCAACAGCCGCATCTCTGTGCCTTACCTGATAGGCCTGCACCTGGATGAGGCCATATTTAAAATGCGGGGCTATTCGCTTAACAGTGGTGCCATTATTGCAGATGAGGGAGTAACGGATACTATGAATGCTATTATATACAAACAGGTGCCTGCCTA
>DATGXP010000268.1:0-5962 GCA_035298845.1 Chitinophagales bacterium | reverse complement strand
GCTGTTTTTTATTGAGCGCGATGAGCTGGATATATATGATATTCCAATTTTTAAACTGACGACCGATTTTTTGGAGTACATCCATAAAATGGAGAACCTGAATATAGAGGTGGCCAGTGAGTTTATATTGGTGGCGGCTACGCTTATGCGTATAAAGGCCAAGCTGCTGATACCGCGCAAAGAAGTGGACCCCACCACCGGTAAAGAGATAGACCCGCGCGAAGAGCTGGTGAGCCGCCTGATAGAGTATAAGAAATTTAAGGAGGCTACCGAAACCATGCGCAAAATGGAGGAGGACCGCCAGAACATTACCAAGCGCGGCAATGCATTGCTTGAGAACCAGGAGATAGCGGCCATGTTTGAAACGGAGTTTGAGATGCAGAGCCTGACTATGTTCCGCTTGCTGAAATCGTTTCAGAATGTGCTTGACCGGTTGGCCAGAGAGAAGAATAAGAAGGTGGTGCATACGGTAGAGTCGCCGGCGTATACCATAAGCGGTGAGAAGATGGTGCTGCTGGACAAAGTAAAGATTGGCAGCAAGACAGCCTTTGAAAGTATATTCGCTGATATAGAAAACCGGGTGCATGCCATCTTCGTTTTCCTATCGGTGTTAGAGCTGATACAAGAGCAGCAGGTAAAAATTACTATAGGCGAGGGCTACAATAACTTCTGGATAGAGAAGAACGACCCGCTGGATATAGCAGAGGTGGTGCTGGAAGGGCAGGAGAATTAAAACCCCTAAATCCCCTTCCCGAGGCAAGCCCGGGATGAAACAAAAGGGGACTTGAACAGCCAAATACAACCTCACCCTGCCCTCTCCTTTAGGAGAGGGTTTCAACAGCCAATACAAAATATAAACAGCCATGAATACACTTCATGGCTGTTTGTATTTAAGCCCCCTTTAGGAGGTTGGGGGCGGCATTTGTTGTTATTTTCACCGCGTGAGTGATGCTGCTACCCCGCAAAAGATAAACCTGTGGAAGATGCTGATACCCTTATCTATAGGTATAGGGGCATCGGTATACCTGATTACAAAAATGAACCTGGCAGCGCTACAGGCTGTGAGTGTTTCGCAACCATTAGTTATTGGTTTGGTAGTGGGTGCGCTAACGGTGATAGCCCGCGATGCGGCTTTTATGTATAAGCTGCGCCTGAGCGCAGGTAACCACATGACCTGGAAGAAGACTTTTCAGACCATTACCATGTGGGAGTTTTGCGCCTGTGTAACCCCTAAAATAAGCGAAGCCCCACTGGTGATATTTGTATTAAAGCACAGCGGGCTTACATATGGTAAAAGTGTAGCCGTGCTGATGCTAAATGCGTTTTTTGATAACATGGCTTTTGTGGTAGTGTGGTCTGTATTGTATTTGATATTGGGTAGCAACATGTTGTTGTTTACTTATACCTGCCCGGATATAGCTGATAGCACGGTATTGCAAACGGTACGCTCGTTTGGCAGCTATGCGTGGATTGGTTACTGTGTTTTGTTGGGTGCGTGTATCTTTTTAGGCACCGCGCTTTTTGTAATACCGCATGGCACAAAAAAATTCTTCCACCGGTTGTCTAAGTTCAGATGGCTAAAGCGTTTTGAAAAAGGTATTGCTGAACTGGGTGATGAAATAGAGCTAACCGCGCACGAGTTTAAGGGTAAGCCGTTGGGGTTTTGGGTAAAGATGAGCATAGCCACGTTTATTAACTGGATAATGCGGTACCTGTTGGCCGTTTCGTTGCTGTATGCTTTTGCGGTAACCGACTTTAGTTTTTTGCTGGCACTATCGCGGCAGTATGTGCTTTGGATATTTACCGGTGTGCCTACCACGCCGGGTGCTACCGGTGTGGCTGAGTTTTCGTTTATAGCGCTTAACTGCGAGTTTACTGCACCGGGCTTGTCTGCCGCAGTGGCGTTGGTGTGGCGGTTGTATTCTTACTATCTGTATATAGCGCTGGGGCTTATCATTTTACCTAAATGGGCCAAGCAGTTGGCGAGTAGGTAACCCAAATACAAGATCCTTCGCGGCGCAGAGCCTTGCTCAGGATGACAATACTAAAGGTTATTGACGGTTGCCGTTGGCGTAGGTAAGCACTTGTTGCTCGCCTTCTTTGGTAACCAACATTCCCTCGCCGTGGCGCTGGTTGTTTTGCCACAGGCCGGTGAATTTTTCACCATCGGCCCAGGTATAGGTGCCTTGTCCGTGCATTTTGCCATCTACAAATTCACCTTCGTATTTATCGCCTTTGGCTAATATGAACACACCCTTACCGGTGCGGCTATTGGCTTTAAAATCGCCTTTGTATACATCGCCATTATTGAAGGTGAATGTACCAAAGCCTTCTTTCTTGTCGGCTATAAAATACCCCTCGTAAATGTTTCCGTTGCGGTAATAGTATTTGCCCTTGCCTACCTTGATGCCGCCCATTACGCTGCCCTCGTAGCGGTCGCCATTGGCATATACAATGGTACCGTTACCGGTCATTTTATCGCCTACAAAATCGCCCATATATTTGTTGCCGTTGGCATACAGGTAAACACCGCGGCCATGCATCAGATTGTTTACAAAGGTGCCGGTATATTTATCGCCGTTGGCAAAGTCGTATACACCGGTGCCGTCCATTTTATCGTTGCGCCAGTTGCCGTAGTAGGCCGAGCCATCTTTGAAACCCGCACGGCCGGTGCCATTTCGCATATCGTTTTTCCATTGGCCGGTATACATAGAGCCATCGTTGAGAATGGCTTTGCCGTAGCCGTCCATTTTGCCGTTTTTATAATCGCCCTCATAGCTGCCGTTTAGGATAATAACGTCAGATTCTTCCTGTGCTTTGGCGCAGGTGGCGCATACCAATAATACAATCAGAAGGTAGATATTCTTTTTCATACACCTAAGGGAACGCTGATAGTAAAGAAAGGTTTCAGGTTGTTATTGCCGGTTGGGGCAAATACAAAGTGTGCGATAAGGGGTAAAAGACAAGGCTTGTAACAACCCGTTCAGGGCTGTTTAATACCAGCGCATGCGGTTACTAATCCAATTGCAATTCCAGGATGGATTCTTTCAGCACAAAGCTTTTGCGGTGCAGGGGTGTTTGGCCGAATTGGCGCAGGGCCTCGCGGTGGTGCTTTACCCCGTAACCTTTGTTGCTAAGCCAATCGTATTGTGGGTACAAGTGGTGTTGCTGCTCCATAAACTCATCGCGGTAGGTTTTGGCCAGTATGCTGGCGGCGGCTATGCTCATGTATTTACCATCGCCTTCTACTATGGTTTGGTGGCGTATATCTTTGTAGGGCTTAAACCGGTTGCCATCTACCAGTATGTAGGTAAATTTCTTTTTGAGGAGTTTATCGAGCGCCTGATGCATAGCCAGGAAAGACGCATTGAGAATGTTTATCTTATCTATCATTAAATTATCTACGCTGGCTACGGCAAAATCGAGTGCTTCTTTTTCTATGATAGTACGTAAATCTTCGCGCTGCTTACGGTTTAGCTTTTTAGAGTCGTTGAGGGTATCGTTCTTAAAGTTTTTAGGCAGAATAACTGCTGCTGCAAACACAGGGCCTGCCAGGCAGCCCCGGCCGGCTTCGTCGCAACCGGCTTCAATAAATTTGCTTTGATAATAAGGCAGCAACATAGTGTATGATAGTACTGCTAAAATAAAATGTTGGGCGGGGTAGCAAAGGGAAAGAAATAAACGGTGGTGTTAAAAAGGACCGTTGGCTGAACCACCCCGTCTCGCCTTCGGCGAGCCACCCCTCCTTAAATACCGCCGCGGTAGCGGCGAAGGAGGGGAATTTAAAAAGTCTATTGCATTTTGCCGTCTTCGAAAACCTGCATTTGTTCTTCGCCGTTTTTGTTTATAAGAGTACCCTGGCCATCGCGGATGTTGAAGGTCCAGGTGCCGGTGTACTTTTCGCCATCTACCCATACAAATGTGCCAAAGCCGTGCATTTGCCCGTTTACAAATTCGCCTTCGTATTTATCGCCATTGGCCCATACGTAAGTGCCTTTGCCGGTGCGGCTGTTATCTCTAAACTCACCGGTGTATATGTCGCCGCTGGCCATGGTTAGCTTGCCAAAGCCTTCTTTGCGGTCGGCTACAAAATAGCCATCGTACACGTTGCCGTTTTTATAATAGTAAATGCCGCGACCGGTTTTGCGGCCATTTACAAAAGCGCCTTCGTAGCGCTCACCGGTAGGATAATACAACTTGCCCTTGCCGGTTATTTCGCCATTGGTAAACTCGCCCACATACACATTGCCATTGGCAAAGGTATAAGTACCCCAGCCGCTCATTTTATCTTCGGTAAACTGGCCAATGTATTTGTCGCCGTTGGGAAAGTCGTAATTGCCGCGGCCCTGGCGCTTATCGTTTCGCCAATCGCCATAATAAGTAGAGCCATCGATAAAGATAGCGCGGCCTACGCCGTGGCGTTGATCGTTAACCCATGCCCCATCGTACATAGAGCCATCGTAGTAAATAGCCCGGCCGGTGCCATGCTTTTTCCCATCTTTGTAAGCGCCTTCGTATTTGCCATTTACGTATTCTGTTTCCTGCGCAAATGCGCCGAAAAAGAACAGAAACAAAAAGAGGAAGTGGGTATATTTTTTCATCGTAAACAACTAAAAACAGTATTTCACACAAAAACTACGATACCATATCTATACGTTTGGGTATAGTAAAAGTTACAACTTGTTGATTGTATGTGGCAGGCTTTAATCTGTTTTTATCATAAAAGAATCAAATTTGCGTTAGCAGAACAGCAAAGCATAAGGTGAACCCAATAAAAAGACTCGCATCTCAAACCGTTGTTTACGGACTTAGCAGCATACTCGGCCGTTTTTTAAACTACCTGATGGTACCGCTGTATACGTATTACTTTACCAAATACGAATACGGTGTTGTAAGCGAGTTTTATGCGTATACCGGATTTTTAGCCACGCTACTGGTATTTGGTTTAGAGACCGGTTTCTTCCGTTTTGGGAGCGATAGCGAAAACAAAGAAAAAGTATACTCTACGGCGCTCAACTTTATAGTGGGCAGCAATGCGCTGTTTGTGCTATTGATAGCCTTATTTATTTCGCCCTTATCGGAAAGCTTAAAATACCCCGACCACCCCGAATATTTTTTTTGGTTTGCCATTATACTGGCGCTGGATTCGGTTGCGGCAATACCCTTTGCGCGGCTGCGACAAGAAAACAAGCCCCTGCGTTTTGCCACTATTAAGTTTATTGAGATAGGAGCCAATGTATTGCTAAACCTGTTTTTTATACTGGTATGCAAGCGGGCTTTTGTTTCGGACCCGTCATCTTTTTTCGGCAGCCTGTATAATCCCGCCATTGGCGTGGGATATATTTTTATAGCCAACCTTATAGCCAGTGCACTGAAGCTATTGCTGCTAACACCACAACTAAAAGGAATATGGAATGGCATTGACAAGGAGGTGCTTAAAAAAATGCTGGCTTACAGCCTGCCTATGGTTGTGATTGGGTTTGCCGGTATTATTAATGAAATGCTGGACCGGGTAATATTGAAATATTTATTGCCCTACGATGATGTAACCAATATGGAAATGCTTGGGGTGTATGGGGCATGTTATAAGCTAAGCATACTTATGACACTTTTTATACAGGCATTCCGCTATGCGGCGGAGCCTTTCTTTTTTGCACAGGCCAAAGAAAAGGGCTCTACAAAAGTATATGCCGATGTAATGAAGTACTTTGTAATTGTATGTGTAACTATCTTTCTGCTGGTTACGCTTTACCTCGATTTGTTTAAGGGCTTTATTGGGCCGGCCTTCCGAGTGGGCTTGCCGGTAGTGCCAATATTGTTGTTGGCTAATTTGTTTTTAGGTGTGTATGTAAACCTGTCTATATGGTATAAGCTAACCGACAAGACAATGCTGGGCGCGTTTGTGTCTATCGGCGGGGCGGTAATAACGGTGATAATAAACGTGCTGTTTATTCCTAAGTAC
>DATGXP010000267.1:0-1996 GCA_035298845.1 Chitinophagales bacterium | reverse complement strand
AGTATGTTCATGGAGGTGAAGATAGTATTCAGTCCTCTAAATCAAATCCCCTGATGCGAACAGCCAGTTAACGTTGGTTGAAACCAACGGCAATTTGATAAGCGAAATTCTAATCCTTTTTATATGCGGGCTAAAGCCCGGAAATACAGAAGCCACGAATGCACTAATGAGTTACGTATTTGATTAGGTATTATCGTGTTGGGCAAAATATGCAGAGCAGAACGTGAGCAGCACTATCGCTGTAGCGAATAGTCTTGCGTGGCTTTAATATACCGGTAGCCGGTTTTGTCTTTGGCCTCGAACACACCGGCGCAGCCAAGGTGTGAGTAGCCTTTGCTAAGCATGGTTTTACGGTGGGGGGCTGAGTGCATCCAGGCATCTACAATTTTATCGGCCAGTTGTATGTAGGATGTTTTAGATGGCATTTGTATGTTATTGAAATCTATGTTTTCTCCCATAGCCTGTGCCTGGGTTACCCCAAACATTACCATGCGGTCTTCGGGGGTGCGCAGCTTGCGGGTTTTGTTGTTGAAGTGGTCAAAGAATTTCTTGTCTACCATCTGCTGCGAGTGCACCACGGCTGCATCGCGCAATGGCCCCGAATAAATAAGCGCATCCAGTTTTTTGCCAGCCCTAACTTTGTTGGTAGAAAAAAATATGGCTGCGTTGAGCAAATGCAAATCGTAGTTATCGGGGTTCACTACCTGGTTGGCTTCTTTTAAAGCGTAAAAGCTTTTCCAATCGTGTTCGGCATATACTTTATCTTTATAGTAAGACTGTTTTTGATAGAGGGCAACCTCATTCAAAAACTCCTCTCCACCGGCATTTAACATCAATAAGAAAGACAGCAACAAAGTTTTAATCATACAGTTTAAACGTTAACTTGGTTTTAAAATTACGGAACGCAACGCTAAGCGTTGTTTAAATTATCACAAATGTCGCAAACAGCCAGTACCAACAAAACTACTTACGAGCAAATAGCCGCTGTGCAAAAGGAGATTGAGGAGAAGAGAAATGAAATACTTGCTCTACGCAGCCAGCTTGCGCCTGAAGAGGTGAAAGATTATACACTGAAGGATTGGAACGGCAACGGTGTGCTCCTCTCCTCCTTGTTTGATGAGCGCGATGAGCTAATGATAATACACAACATGGGTAAGCGCTGTGTGTATTGCACATTGTGGGCCGATGGCCTGAATGGTTTTGTGCTGCCGCTGAATGACCGGATGCCCTTTGTGGTAACATCGCCGGATGCACCGGATGTGCAAAAGGAGTTTGCCGAAAGCCGTGATTGGAAGTTTAAAATGCTTTCTACCCAAGGCTCAGCGTTTACAGCAGATTTAGGCTTTGAGCCTAAGCCGGGGGTATATCATCCGGGGGTATCGGCACTGATACGCAAGGATGGTAAAATATACCGCACCAGCTATGACCACTTTGGCCCGGGCGATGCTTATTGCGCCCCATGGCATTTGTATGATTTGTTTCCTAAGCGCGATAATGACTGGCAGCCGAAGTATAAATACTAACACCCCTAAATCCCCTTCCCGCGAAAAGCGGGATGAAACAAAAGGGGACTTGAACAGCCAATACACGCGTAAGATTAAAGGTAGGTTTCACATAGTCACAAAGCTGAAGATTGCTTCGGCTGGTTTTGCAATGACATTTTTATACCAGTACTCGTGCCTCGCACCGGAGCGGTACAGTCCTTAAGGAACATCACAGATTTGCCAACTTTATAAAGGTGCCGGATCTAAAGCGCCTGCTGCTACCTTAATTTTCCGGCCCAAAAGCCGCAAACAATGCCTGCAACGGCACCCGCCAATCCATACATGGCCAGCGACAAAGTATCGGAGTAGTAGAGCACGCAGTAAACGCCACTCACCAGTGTACCGGTTTGTAAAAACAGCATGGTGCGGTTAACGCGTGTTTGGTAGGGAGCAATAAAAACAGGTACTTGAAATTTGGCGATTAAAGCTTGCATGGGTTATAGGTTTACTTA
>DATGXP010000266.1:0-2997 GCA_035298845.1 Chitinophagales bacterium | reverse complement strand
GTTATCTGCCAGGAGTTACCGGCTAGTCCCTTAATGCCAGCGCCTAAATGCTTAAATGAGAATTTCATACGTGTGGTTTTAATCAACAAAATCGCCCTAAAAGGCATCTGTTGTTAAAAGCAAGAACAGTGCAAAACCCGCTTGCTATATAAAGACGAGCGCATAAGCACTTGTTTGGGCAAGCTATTGCGCAGGGTGGGGCAAGCAGTGGTGCATGGCCAGGCTTATTAAAAAGCAAAAAGCCCCTTTCGGGGCTCTTACTTGTATTCACGTGGTGCTAATTACTCTTTAATGCCCAGAGCCTTTAATGTTTCAATATTTAAGTTACCTACCGGTAGACCTTTATCTTGCTGAAACTTAACTAAAGCTTCCTTTGTTTTACCCCCCATTTGGTTATCTACAGGTCCCGGGTCGTATCCTTCGCGCTTAAGCGCTTGCTGTATAGAGGCTATCTTACTATCAGTTACCTGGGTTTCGCATAATACTTCTTTCCATTCCTGATATCCACCCTTAGCTACCAATACCTTCTTCATCACCGTTTTATAAGTAGGTGGGGTTTCTATTTTGTTTTCATAAGCACTATACACCAATTTTTTGCGCGGTACAACTTTGATTACCGCAGGCACATATATCTCATTGGTTATAGCGGCTACTTTCTCAACCCTGCGGGTTACCTTTTGTGTAACAGCGGGTACCGCTTTCAGACACCATACTTCACAATCTTTAGGGTTAGCCGAAAGACAGTTTTTATCCGCCACACCTTTTACCCACTTTTGAGTAGCAGGTGTAACTACCTGCTCCTCTACTACATTTTCATACTGTGCAGGTATAGTTACCGATTTGCGGGTAGCAGGTTTGACAATAACAGTATCATAAACTGTTTCGTATTTAGCAGGAACTTTCTCTATTTTAATGCTGGATGGTTTATCTATTACCTGCTCTTCTTTTATCTCGTATTGGTCTGGCGCCAGGCAACGGGCATAACACTTGCCGGGCACGGCGTTTGGCGGGTAATCTCCGGCAGGCGGAGTGTTAGTGGATGCAGTTTGTTTAACCGGTTCAACTTTTACCGGCTCCTGTTTTACTACCGGCGTTTCTACCATTTTTTTAGGTTCTTCCTTCTTCACTTCTACCGGTTTCTTTACAGGTTCCTTTTCCGGTTCTTCAGGTGTGTTAGGTGGTATAGGTACATTCTTTCCATTTTCCCAAATAACCGCGTTAGGGTTTTCGTTCTTGTATTTATCAAGGTTTGGGTTGCCCGTATTTATAAATATCTGGGCATTCAGCAGGGTGCATATGCACATAGCCGGTGCTAAAAGGGAAAGTCGAAGTAGGGTCATAGCAGGTATTTTATCTCTTGCCAAATGTAGGATAAAACAAAAGTTAGGGCAAAAATTTTCAAAGCAGTTACAAACAACCTATAATTGTCGTGTTTCAAAAAATGTTCAAATGACTAACCTAACAGAGTTACAACAAGAGATAGAAAAGGCCTGGGACGACAGAGCCCTTTTACCATATGCCAAAACACAACAGTTTATACGCGAAGTAATAGACCGATTAGATAAAGGCGAATTACGCATAGCCGAAAAGAACCTGGCAGGATGGACCATTAATGAATGGATAAAGAAAGCCGTACTGATGTATTTCCCTATTCAGCAGATGGAAACAATAGAGGTAGGGCCTTTTGAGTTTCACGATAAAATAGCACTGAAGAAGAATTATAAGGAACTAGGCGTGCGCGTAGTGCCACATGCAATAGCCCGCTACGGCAGTTTTGTGGCCAAAGGCGTAATTATGATGCCCAGCTATATAAACATAGGTGCTTATGTAGATGAAGGCACTATGGTAGATACCTGGGCTACCGTAGGCAGCTGCGCGCAAATTGGCAAGAATGTGCACCTGAGTGGTGGTGTGGGTATTGGTGGCGTATTGGAACCTGTGCAGGCGGCACCGGTAATTATAGAAGACAATTGCTTTATAGGCTCACGTTGTATAGTAGTAGAGGGCGTGCGTGTAGAAAGCGAAGCAGTATTGGGAGCAAACGTTGTGCTTACCATGAGCACTAAAATTATTGATGTAACGGGCAGCGAGCCAAAAGAATATAAAGGTGTAGTGCCATCACGCTCTGTGGTAATACCGGGCAGCTATACCAAACAGTTCCCGGCAGGAGAATACCAGGTGCCATGCGCACTCATCATTGGCCAGCGCAAAGAATCAACGGATAAAAAGACATCACTGAATGATGCTTTGAGGGAAAATAACGTGGCGGTGTAAGATTAGTCAGCTGCTATTATTTCGTCCACACTTATCAATACCGGTGTATGGTGGTGCACTGTTTGCGCGCCCCAAAGCTTTCCTGTAATTTTTACTTTACGGTTAAGGTATTGCTGCGCATCTATTGCCGGCACTAATTGTATGCGGCTAACATTTGTTTGGGCTACATCAAACCCGCCAGAATTATCAACTGCCGGAGCTGTTATATCTATAGGCTTATCTAACATTAAAACATAAGCAGTTTCTACAGCCAGGCTATCGGGTTCACCGGTTTCGGCAATGGCAAAGTCACCCTCGTAGGCTGCCAAAAACAAAGTGCCATGTAAAACAGAAACAGCCGGTTCGTATTCAAAATGGGTAGTAGTATCCTCTGCAGACACACCCGCAAGTTCTTTAGCGGGTATGGGTTTGTCGCTGCAGGCAGAAAAGAAAATGACTGCAACCAAAAGGTAACAGATAGTTTTTGCCATCATAAGTTGATACTGCTTTTTTGTATTCCCCTTGTCACTTGTCCCATGTCCCTCGTCCCTTCAGATTAATTCATAATCTTAAAAACCATCTCCTTCAGCATCTCTCCCTCTTTTACGCCGTGGTTGTTTACGCCTTTGGCACGGAGGTCGTATTCCTCCAATATGTAAAACACCTTTTCCAGTTGTTCTACGGTGTAGTTACGCGCACCGGTCTTATAATCTTTTACAAAGTAGGGGCTAACCTTAACCGCCG
>DATGXP010000265.1:0-4175 GCA_035298845.1 Chitinophagales bacterium | reverse complement strand
GGCCCAGCAGCAGCATATCTACGTAGCGCGGGGTAACCATGTATTTTACCGCCAGCATTACGCGGTCTATGGCGGCAATGTCGGTTTGTAGTTGTGAGATATTCATATATTCGTTGTTATTGTTGACGGGGCAAATATATTTAAGAAATTCTTGTAAATGCAAGATAAACTTATTTTATTTGCTTTATACTTGTTTACATCAAACCAACAAACCGTGTTGAATATGAACACCGACAACCGCAAAAACATAGGCCAACGCATACGCGCCTACCGTGAAGAAAAGAAGTATACAAGAGAGGAGTTTGCCACCAAACTAGGCACCAACCTGGCCAACCTGGGCAATATAGAAAGGGGGGAGCAAATGCCTACTATACCGCAGCTTCAAGCGCTTGTAAGTTTTTCTTACATATCATACAAGTATTGGTTAGATGGGGTAGGCAAAGGTGAGGCAAACTTGCAGGCGAACGAGCCCCTGAGCCCCTACCAAACCGGCCAGCCCTTTGAGTTAGATGGCCTTTATATTATGAGCGTGCCTTTGGTAAACCAGTATGCCTATGGCGGTTACCTGCGCGGCTTTGGCGATGGCGAATACCTGGACGAGCTGCCTAAGGTACCCTTTGTGCTGGAGCGCGAATACAAGGGCAATTACCTCTGTTTTGAAATGCGCGGCGATAGCATGAACGATGGCAGCGTAGAGAGCCTGATAGAGGGCGATATACTGCTGTGCCGCGAAATAGGTAAAGACCTATGGAGCAAAAGCAAACTACATATAAAGAAGTGGAAGGATTTTGTGGTGGTGCACAAAACCGAGGGCATAACCGTAAAGCGCATAATAGACCACGATGTAGAGAAGGGCCTGATAACCCTGCACCCGCTCAACGACCTATACAAAGACTTTACTATTAACCTGACCGATGTGGTGCAGATACTGAATGTGGTGAAGGTAGAGCGGAAGAGATAGAGATCCCCATCTCAACATTTTAACGCCGTTGCTTTTTAACTAAATCTCACCTTTTGGGTGATAGTAGAAGTAGTTAAATAAAATTCTATTTGGTTGTTTTTACCGGGCAGTAAATGCCAGCTACACATTACTTCCAAATTTATAGTATGCTATTAGAAACCAAAATCCAGATTGCCTACAAAGGAGAGCTAACTAATGAAATAAAGTATGGCTACCAATTTTGGGAAAGACTGAATAATCTTACAAATGAATACTCAGAACTGCTTACTAAGGAAAATGCGGAATATTTTATACGCTATCAGTTGCCAGCATTGGTAAAAAATAAATTAGTTGGCGATTACCAAGTAGAGATTGAGCGAATAAAGTCGAAATTGTATAAATACCCTGGCGGTTCAGGATGGCTACAGAGATTTTATGAATGGTGGGGCTTTGATAACGAAACAACTCTGCTTAAAAATCAATATAAAGATCTTTTAATCAAACTCGAAATTGCCAAAGAGATAAAAATTCAGGTTGTTGGAATAAGATACAGTTCGGTTAACATTTCATGGAGTATTTCCGATAATATCTTAGACCTGTTTGACAATAATCTACCTTATCTACAAAAACTCTTTGGCTCGTACGTAGCAGAAGCGTTTACATCCCACCTTGATCCAGGCCAGAAGTTTGATATAGTAGAAGAGACCACCGTAGGAATTAGCGCAATTAACGTTAGCACAACAAATACAACGCAGCCACCCATACATGAAAAAAGAAAAGCAACAGCCGCTTTTTTCTGGACTGTGGCAAACTTATCGCTAGTAGTACCTGTAGCCATAGGTGCGGTAATTTTATATTATTACAATGTAGGTTTATGTGACCGAGAAATTGCAATTACAGGCAAGTTAAACACACTGTTTGATAACCAAAATGAATTAATAAAACATTATAAGGCTGAGGCGGACAGATTGCAGCAATTTGAGGTAAAAATCCTTGATAGTAATCTTAAGCCGGCACCTGTTAAAATTATCACCAAAAGAATTTACTGTTTCCCGCCACAAGATAAAGAAGTATCGCTTTCATCTTTTGCAGATTCCATTAGTGCCTTAAAGCGTCTAATGCCCGCAGGAGCGAATCTAACAGATATTGATGAAATGGTAGAGCAGTATAAAAATGCCCTGTACAAAGAAAAGAACAAGAGTTGCTGCGAAAATTTTAAATGGCAATATTATTATCCCTGCAATTGCCCATAGCACAGGCGTTACACTGTATTAGCACACTTACACCGCAATACCCCACACTTGCAAATTATAGTTAAAGAATAGTTTGAATGTAATTTAGGCGGCATATATTAGTTTTACACTAAACCCCTATGCCCCTATGAAAACCAACCTACTGCTGGTAGCAGCTACGCTTACCTTATTGCTGAGCGCCTGCAAAAAAGATAAGGATAATGAACCCTATAACGACCCCGCCCAAACCGACTGGTATAAATACACCCTTAAGATAGAGTATAACAGCGATAGCATAAGCGAGGTAACGCGCGAAGAATGGACCTACGATTCGGAAGGGCGCCCTACCGGCCGCAAAGAGTATAACCTGGGGGTACTTAACTACCAAAACCGCGACTATGTTTATAATGGCGATGAGGTTACTTACTACGAAGATTTTTTTGGCGGTGGCTCTACGGTAAGCACTAAATATAAACTTGTCAATCAGCTGGAGTGGGTGCGCCTGCGCGAGCGTGCCGTGTACCAACCCGACGGTGTAACCATAAAAGAGCGCCAGCTGGCCACCTACGATACCGATAATAAAATAACCAGCAGCAAAATGGAACGCAACGGCGAACTATATGCCGCCATGCGCGATATAACATACAACGGCAGTGTGGTATCTTACTTTTACGACCGCTATAACGATAGTGTGGTAACAGGTACCGGCAAATATGAAACCGGCTTTTACGGTGGCTGGGTAAAAGTTGGCCACGATGTAATATACCAAATGGACAATGTAACTGAGTATGTGCGCATACAAAACACCTACGATGCCGACGGCCGGCTTGTAAATGTAAAGCGCTACAACCAGGGTGTGCTCGATACCGAGGATAAAGACTTTAGCTACAGCGGCAACGAAGCCACCTATAAAATGTACGACTACGATAACGGAGTGCTGATGAATGTAACCAAATACAAAATAGTTTATTTCAACCGGTAGCCATTACACCAAACTACCTGCTTTACCTATGAGAAAATATTTCATACTGCCCCTTGCTTTAAGCGCCCTGGCACTGCTGGCTATTACCGGTTGCCAAGGCAAAGAAGATGACCCGGCGGAAAGCCACGATACCGTTGTTCTAAGTTACCTTTATCAATACCAGGCATCGATAGATAGCACTACTATTAGTGCTATTCTGTACGAATGGCCAGATCCGCATGCGGGATTAGTAAGGGTGAAACTGTGGCCCGGTGAAACCCTAACCTTTAACGGCGATACGCTGCGCGAATGGCAAAGACCTTACTCGCCCGATTACGTACTGAGGCTGAAAGGCTATGTAGATACGGGCACCTTTACCTACACCAGCTACAAAAATGTAGCCTATAACTATAACATGCCGAAGTTTATACCGCGCACATTGCCGGCGGCATTTACCAGCGTAAACCGGCATGCCAACGATACGGTGGTGTGGGATGGCGGCCCGGTAAACCCCGATGATTGGGTTAACCTCTCGATAAGCGGGAATTCGTATACGGCTAACGTGGAAAACAAACAGCAGAACTACCTGGCGCTGGATAGCGCCACTATGCAAACCCTAAGCCCCGGCAACCACATGGCTACCTTGTATTATGTATCGCAGATAACGTCTGCTACCACCGCGCCCAAAAGTTGTAGCCTGCACCGCTCATACATAGATATGCCCCGGGAGATAACCGTATACTAACGCTTATGTATATGTGCAGCGAAATAAATTTACGGGGTTTGCGTTTTGTTGGCCAACCTTATTAATTTAGTAACCCAACCTATGAAACATACTTTAATATATCCGCTGTTGGTAATTGCCGCACTGCTTTTAGTAGCCGGCTGCCACCCCAAAGAAGAAGATAAAACGCTAAACCACGACACCCTGCATGTGGAGTACTTCTACCGCTACGATGCGGCCACCGATAGCACCACCGTGGGCGCCAATGTATGGGCCTCGTATAGCGCTACCCAAATAGCCTACATGGGTGCCGACCTG
>DATGXP010000264.1:0-1721 GCA_035298845.1 Chitinophagales bacterium | reverse complement strand
GATGATGCGCAGCATGCCAGGGGGTACGTTAAACGCTATAGCCTATTAAATCTGATGCTTACGTTTTTGATTGACAAATCGAAGTATATGGGTAGGGCAGAAGGAGAATGGAAACCCTTTAAAGACTATTATGTAAACGGCGTGTCGTATGGTGGTTTGATAGGAACGCCTTATGCCTTTGTAAAATACATTCAGGCAATTTTGGAGCCTCATTGCGGGTTGATTTCGGATAGGTATAAAGAAAAAATGTTTACAGAAAACTTTACCAATAACAACCAGCCAACCGGCATGTGCCTTAGCTGGTATAGCGGGCAATTAAATGGCGAAAAGTATTTTGCGCACGCAGGTGGTGGTGGTGGTTTTTATAGCGAAATACGGATTTACCCAAAAACAGGAGTGGGAAGTGTGATAATGTTTAACCGGACGGGAATGACCGACGAGCGGTTTTTAAATAAGCTGGACAAATACTTTATTAATGAAAACAGAGGCGGCAAATAATATGGGACTGTAATAATATTTTAGTCAGACCGCCCGGGAACACCTGGGCAACAAACGCGGCTCATTTTTACTTTTAAAAAACTTTCAGCCAGGCTTTATCTGTAAACACAAAACCCGCTCGCAAGGCGGGTTTTGTTGGTTGGGCTTCCTGCAAACTTATCGAACCAATTTGCAGGGATTGAAATAAATTGAAGCAGCTGCTTCTTTAGGTCTTTTTAATTAATTGTTACAAGATATCTGATCTGTTTTCTTAACCTTATTGATGTTGTAGCAAAACGGAATTGCTTTGGCAAGTATGCTGTTATAAGTAGCTGTGCTCATGGTTCTGCTGCGGCTTAACACAAACAAAGATGTTTTGTCAGGATCGCCTACCAACATGTTCTGACCGTTAGGGTCGAAATAAATTATCCAGTAATCGGCAGCTACAGGGGCAGTGGGGAACTGTACTTTAAGTTTACTGAAATCGGCAGGGTTAGGAGCAAAGGCAGTTCCATTAATAACATTTGGAACCCCGATGGTAGCGCCACCTAAGCGGCAACTGTTCCTTACCAGAATGTTTGTGCCATTATCGGTGTAAGTTGCTTTGGTGCAGTTACACCCAATATTAAAAAACTGAGGAATACTGCCTATTTCATACCAATCGCCTAGAAACTGTGCTTTGTTAGCAGCCGGGTCGGTAGTAACCGGCGGACAGCTAGCATTTGTGCATGAGGAGAGAGCAATTATTGCCGAGAAGATAAAGCTTAATAAACGAATCATGGTTCCTGATTTTTGGGTTATGTAATGGTGTAATAACATTTTTGTTTAAGTTTTGTTCGATAAAAGTTAAACAAAAAAATAAAAGCAGGTACGTTGAGTTACTGCCGGAAGTGTTCTAAAACTGGATTGGCTGCGCCGATCGTGGCGCTAGGTGGGATCTTGAACTTAAATTAAATCGGTTAGCCCGCCAAGGCGCGGGCTCCGTCTTTTTTGTTTTAAAAATGCAGGGCCATGACTTTTCTTCAAACAAAAAAATCCGCCCCTGTTAGGGAGCGGATTTTTGGATACGGTTAACTTTAAAATACTTCTTTGCCTTTACCAGTTGTTATAAGACTAAATAAGCTTTTTTGAATAAGGCTAGACCAGCCACTTGAACACCCACCATAGCATTGAAATTCGGGGGTTAAACCTTCATGAGTGAAATGTAACTGTGTTTTGCCATCCATTTCCGAAATTTCAAAAAT